>CAYOOS010000590.1:0-3004 GCA_964405585.1 uncultured Acidobacteriaceae bacterium
CATTGGTCCCGAAGTCTTGTGGAACCGTAGCCGAGGTTGCGCTGCCGGGTTGCGGAAAGTCCACCGTCACGCCCGCCAGAACGGCCATGCGGTAGTACGCGGTTCCCGCAGTGCGGTTGTTCAAATCATAGGGGCTGAGGAACGTATTGACGTCATTCCATTCATTCCCCAGAAGCGTGACCGCATCCGCATTGATGGAAGAAGCCACGTTGGGATCGGTGAAACCGTTGTTACCGGAATTGGCGTTGTAGTCGCCCGAAACATAGACGGGATTTTCCACGGCAATCGACAAGCCGCATTCATTGCCGCCGGGGCATGTTGGCAAGGCGGTCAGATTGTTGGCGTTGGTGATCTTGACGGCGCGACGGAAGAAGAGCGGGGGATTTTCCCGCGCGAAAAAGGGGTTCGTCGCGACCATCATCGGCCAGATGCCGTCGCTGGCAGCGGAGTACGCGGGAACGGTCGCGCAATTGTCATTTGCCAAGAGCGCTGTCCCGGAAAGGCCCGTGAATACGCCAAGGGTGCCGGGCTTCGTCAAGATGTTAGCGAGTGTATCGCTCTTGTCATGGACATATTTCATGCCAGCGCCGTAGTAGTAGAAGGAGCCGGCAAATGTGG
The DNA here is from genome assembly GCA_964405585.1 of uncultured Acidobacteriaceae bacterium. Lineage (GTDB taxonomy): Bacteria > Acidobacteriota > Terriglobia > Acidiferrales > UBA7541 > Acidiferrum. The sequence continues at coordinate 619 of CAYOOS010000590.1, forward strand.
TCCCGGTGTTTTCATCTTCACCGGTATCGAGGGTGGCGTTGGGGCAGCCGGCAGCAACACTCGAGCTGCTGTTGACGATGTCCGTCCAACCAGTTTCACCCGTTTCGTGGGTCGAGAAGGAAAGCGGAGGCCAGCCGCCGGAAAGTGACTGGACGGTGGAGTCATAGTAGTTTCCGCGGCGATCAGAGATATAGAGTACGAAATTGTTCGAGGCGTTGCTGGGATCCTTGGTGGCTCCGCCCGTGGTGGTAATGCCGTTGATCTTGCCGGCAAACCAGTTGGCCAGATTCTTGCCGTCGACTTCGATATAGCTCATGGTGCCGTTAAGCGTTGGATAGTTGTTGGCGGACATGGTGACATCGCGAAGCTCGCCTTCGCGCGAATCGAACAGTACGTTGGGCCAGAAATCGTAGCCCTGGGGCGTCCAACCCGCCAGGACCTTGCTTGTGGTGGGGTCTACGCCGCAAGCTTGCGCAACGGTGGAGATCGCGGGCGAGTTATGGACACCGAGAGTGCCGTTCGTTACGGCGACGGACGACGGATTGTCGCGAATTCGCTCAAGGCGAATGATGGCGTAGGGATGTGGGTCCTGACAAATGTAAGTGTTGGCGTTGGAAGCTTGCGAGATGGCGGTAAAATTCCCCGCCGGGAAATACTTTGGCGTGGTGGTGCCAGCACTCAAATTCTGGGGGCCCAGCGCGGTGATAGCGGGGTTGCCCGGCGCATAAACTGGCGTTACCGGCAGACGGAAGGGAAGGTTCGGGGCCGCACCAGCCTGCATCGTGGTCGTGTTTTGCACCCACTGCGGATTCAGGTGAGTGCCATCCAGGGATTGCGTGACTGGGTCAATGTTGCGCCCAACATATCCGTAGCCCAGGATCTCCGCTGTGACGTCTTTCCAGGTGCCGCAGCCCGAGGAGTTGCCGTAACCGGTTTGCTCTTCAATCTTGATATAACCGGTGATGATGGGGAAACCAGCAGGCACCAAATAGCCATCCGCGGGGGTATAGGTAGATGTTGAGCCCTGGGCCTGGGCTGCGCCCGAGCTGGCCAAAGGAAGCTCCGCAATACCGTTGGTGGTCAAGTTTGTGTTGAGCTTGGTAAGTTGTGGATCTGCGGCGTTGCCCCCGGTGCTCCAAGTGGTAATGGCTGAGGTCGCCATGTTGCTCAGGTTCAGCGGATTTGAGCTGGCGTCGATACAGGGCAGGTTCATGATGTCGGACATGTTGTCCGAAAGCAGAACCCTCAGGCTGGCCTGATCATAGTAGCGCTCTGCCGTGATGGTCATGGATTCACCACTCTTGGGGCGACGGATCAGATCAACAGGCTGCGTGGTGCCGTTCCCAAGAATGGCGATGCCCAAGTTGAGCTGTTTCGCACCGGTGGAGTGCGTGGGGTCCAGGCTGCCAAGTCCGTCAATCAGGTTGTGGTTGTAATCGGCGGGACTTGAACCCGTGGAGATAGTGGGCCAATTGGCATCGGCCGTGGCCGTCAATGGGTTCCAGCTACCCTCGCTTTGGGCGAGAGTTCTGCAGGCATTACAGGTGCTGCCGGTTCCCGGATTCGTGGTGACTTGCACGGTGCCGGGGTAGAGCGTTGCTGTGCTGACGCCATTCGAGAGCTCTGTGCGAATGACATCCTTGTAGGCATCGACCTTGTCGGAGAGAGTGAGCGTGGATCCAGACCCCACCGCCAGGAAAAGATTTCCGTTGGTGTGGGTGCGCCCGCCGAAGTTGAAGTTCGGCCCCGGGAAGAAGCTGAGGTCCATTTGCGAAAAAACACCAAACGAAAACGCCGGAATGCCCACCGCCTGGGTGGTGCGCGTGAGCTTCACTTCGCGACCCGCAGTCGTTCGAGCGTTAACCGTGAGGGTGTATTCGGTCACGAAGGCCGTCAATCCGGCATACGGGCCGATCTTGACCGTCGAGGCGACAGGGATGGGGTTTCCATTCGAATCGTAGGTTGTGGTGGAAGGCAGAGTAACCGTATAGCCCGATTGGCCGCTGCCGGTCATGAACGAAATGCCCGGTATGACGGGAGCGGGAGGAGTGGTTTCCAGAGCGTTGATCTGCGATGTGGTCGGCGAATAGGTTTGGGCAAACAGGTTCCCAATGTTCGCCGTCAATTGCTCCATGCCTGCTTCCGCGCCGTAGAAAGCCGATACGTCGGCGTTATTGGAACCCGCCAGCTGCTGGTTGGAGATCAGCAGGATGCAGAAACCCACCAGGAGGCTGGACATCAAGAACATCAGGAGGAGTGACGTGATAAGCGCAATGCCCGCGTCCTGGCGAGAGCGAATTTTCTTATGATGGTGCTTTGTTTGCATTGCCGGCTCCTCTTAGAAGTAGCGATCGACGTAGGCCATGCTGCGAAGACTGACCTGCGT
>CAYOOS010000591.1:0-2990 GCA_964405585.1 uncultured Acidobacteriaceae bacterium
ACGCCATCCCACACTACTTCTCCATCCTTCAACAATTCCGCGAAAGAATATTCCGACGGCTCTGTCTTCAACAAATATTCCATGGGCTCAATCTTCCTTTTCTGTGAACTCTGAATTCCGCGTTCCCAATGTCGGTGTTGCCTTCCAAAACAATACCGCAACCTCCCTCTCGCGCGGAATGCTCTTTCTCTTCGCCAACAGTTCTGCGTGGAATCCGTTGTTCTCTTCCGCAATCTATGTTTTAATCCGCTCGAGCCCTTCCACTATGGCCCAGTTGTACCTCATCCTGATCCCGCTGTTCCTTGCCGGCTCGATTATCGCTTTCATCGCCTATGGTGCTGTCCACCGGCTGGAATCGCTGCTCAAGACGTTTCCTTTGAACGAGCTGACTTTCCGCCTTTACCAGTTGGAGCAGAAACTGGCGCAACTTCAGAAGATCGTCAACGCCGCGCATCCCGAGCCTGCTCCTCCCTGGGAACCCCCGAAGCAACCCGCGCCCCCTCCGATTGCAGCGCCCCCGCCACCATTTCCTCCTCCACCGCCCGCGAAGGACACCTTCACCCCGTCCCCAGTTTCTGCCGCGCAGCGCGTGATTTCTGCTCAAGCCCCACGGCCACCGCTCAGCGCTCCGCCAGAACTACCGCACGCCGATCTCGAAGCACTCATCGGTGGCCGCTGGTTCAACCGCATCGGCATTATCGCCTTGCTCTTTGCCGTTTCTTACTTTCTGAAGCTCGCGTTTGACAATCATTGGATTGGCCCCGCCGGCCGCGTCACCATCGGCATTCTTCTTGGCGCGTTGATGCTTCCCTGGAGCCAGTGGCTGCTCTCGCGAGGTTATTCCTACTTTGCCGAAGGCATCGCGGGCCTGGGCGAAGCCACGCTTTTCGTTTCCGTATGGGCGGGTTGTCAGTACTACACGCTGTTCAGCCGCGGCACGGGCTTCGCCGCACTCGTTCTCGTGACCATTGTCATGGCGGCGCTGGCCTTGTGGCGAGACTCCCCGCGCGTCGCCTTCCTCTCTCTTCTCGGTGGGCTGCTCACGCCCGCGCTGGTTAGCAGCGGAAAAAACGAGCAACTCGTCCTCTTCAGTTATCTGCTGTGCCTCGGTGCTGCCGCGCTCTTCATCATCTGGCATAAAAATTGGCAAGCCCTCGTGCCGCTCGCTTTCGTCGGCACGCAACTTTATTTCTGGCAGTGGTACGACAGTTTTTACAGACGCGCGGGGTTCCTGGCCAGCACTCTTGTTTTTGCCACGCTGTTTTTTTTCCTGTATGCCGTCCTTCCCATTGTCCGGGCGCTCCGCCAACTTGAACTTCGCGCGATGGATCTCCTTCTGGCCTTCTTCAATGCCCTGGCGTATGGCGCGACTCTTTACGCTCTTTTGTGGCCCGAGGACCGTTGGCCGCTCACGCTACTTTTCCTTGCGTTGGCCGCAGCGCATCTGCTCGTCACCACTCTGCTGGAGGAATCCGGCCCACGCACGTCTGAGTTGCCCCGCATGGTCTACACGTTCCTGGCGGTCTCGTTCGTCACTCTCGCCATCCCGATTCGCCTGGAGCACAACAACATCACCCTGGCATTCGCTGTCGAGGGTGCCGCACTCGTCTGGCTTGGCTTCCGCGCGCTTGGCCCGCTGCTCCGACCTGTCGGCTATTTCCTCTTTGTCATTACGGCGTTCCGTTTGCTGGATCAACCACCAGCGGCGGGCACTTTTCTTTTCAATGCGCGTTTTGGCAGCTACGTTCTGCTCATTGCTTGCCTTGGTTTCTCGCTATGGTCCGGGAGAGATTCCTCTGAGGCGAAGCACGACTCCCGCCCAGCGGAATTGGCTTGCCTCGCTCTTGCAACGAATTTCTTTGCGCTGCTTGCGTTCAGCCTGGAATTCTGGGATTTCTTCGGACGCGCCGCTGCCGGCCTGGACCGCTCCTTCGCGCAGCACCTGTCTCTCTCGATCCTGTGGACCTGCTACGCGGCGCTCCTGCTTGTGCTCGGCATTCAGCGGCAAACTCCCGTCCTTCGCTGGCAAGCTCTTTTCCTTCTGGGCATCGTTGTCGCCAAAGTTTTCCTTTTCGATCTTTCGTTTCTCGCCCGCGCGTACCGCATCCTGTCCTTCCTCATCCTGGGTTCAGCGCTTCTTGCCGTGTCCTTCTTCTACCAGCGCAAACTCGCCCGTACCCGTTCCGATTGACATGGTCGCTGCCCCAGCGTACTCTGTCCCTCCATGTTCAACCGCCTCCACTCTTTCGCGCTAGCCGTTTCCGCGACCTATGAGACCGCCTGCTTCCCCTGCACGTGTTGTTGTAATGGTGGGCGAGAGGATTCCAGCGGCTAGTTTTCCATTACTAGACCCGGATCATCACCAGCCCACGATTCAGTTCGCGGGCTTTTTTGTTTTCCGGGCGATCCCGGTGGAAGTTGGAAGAGGTTGAGCCATCCCATCAAGAAAAAAAGGAGTGCACCATGAGCAAGATTCTTTCGGAAGTGCTGGAAGCCAACGCAAAGTATTCCGCCCATTTCGGGGAGAAGGGCAAACTGGCAATGCCGCCCGCGCGGCGATTCGCCATCCTCACCTGTATGGATGCGCGGCTCGATCCGGCGAAGTTCGCCGGCCTCGCCGAGGGCGACGCTCACGTCATCCGCAATGCCGGCGGACGCGCCAGCGACGATGCCATACGTTCCCTGGTTATCAGCTACAAATTGCTGGGCACGCGGGAATTCTTCGTTATTCATCACACGAATTGCGGCATGGAGTTTTTTACCAACGGCGTCATGCGGGGTCTGCTGGCTTCCAGCCTGGAAACCGCTGAACTGACTTCCGGCGGCTTCCGCGATGTGGGTCACGGCCCGGGTTCACGCGAAGGCGAATACATCGAATGGCTCACCATCAGCGATCAGAAGCAAGCGGTGCTGGACGATGTCGAGCGCATCCGCACGCACGCGCTCGTGCCCAAATCCATTCCGGTCCACGGGTACATCTATGATGTGGG
>CAYOOS010000592.1:0-2988 GCA_964405585.1 uncultured Acidobacteriaceae bacterium
GAGCAGGAAAACCGACGGAGCCGATCTAAAGATCGGCCACTACATATATCCAAGTGAAAAGTCGCAGGGCTCCCTCCGAAAGGCGGCGGGCAGGCGCGGGCTCTCCCTGCGCTACGTTGAGCCGTGCGCTACAGGGACGTTCTGAACTGCAATCGTGAAGCTACTTGCCGTTGGCGGTGGAAGCGGACGCTTGGGGGGCGTAGTAGCCGTTGCGGGTGCGGGCGACAAGCTTGCCTTTGCCGTGCGGCGGAATGACGTCAACGCGGACGCTGCGGAAGCTGCCATCGCGGGCGACATTCAAGGGGTAATAGCCCAGCGTATATTGGTGACGAATGTCGTGGGCCACTTGCTCGCAAATGTCGTGAACATCACCGACATTTTCCGGGAAATAGGCGACACCGCCCGAAGCGGCAGCGATTTCGGTTAGAGCTCTTTTCGCGGTTTTGGCGCTGCGTTTACTCTCCTGGCCAAGCAGACCGATGGTGTAGATAACGGTGTCAGTCTTCTGAATCTCGCGGATGGTTTTCTCGAGGGAATTGCGGCTGGTGTTGTCCTCACCATCGGTGACAATCAATAGGACTTTCTTTTCTTTCTTGCCTTTCTTGAGGTGGTCGAGCGAGCCGATGATGGCGTCATAGAGAGCCGTGCTGCCGCGTGCGTCAATGCGCTCGAGGGCTTCCTTGAGTTCGGGGACGCTGTTGGTGAAATCCTTGTCGAGGTCGAGGTAGAAATCATCGTTGAAGTTGACGACGAAGGCTTCGTCCTGGGGATTGCTGTTCTGGACTAGCGTGAGAGCAGCTTCGTTCACGCGGGGACGCTTGTCGCGCATGCTGCCGCTGTTGTCAATGACCAGGCCCATGCTGACGGGAATATCCTCGCGCTTGAAGAGAGTGAGCTTCTGCTCGACCTTGTCTTCGTAAATGCGGAAATTATCCTGCCCTAAGCCTTCCACGAATTTGCCGCGGTCGTCGAGAACTGTGGTGTGGAGCACGACCAAATTGACTTGCAGTTTGATGTGGCTCCCCGTCTGGGACTCGTCGGGGGGAGGGGGCGGCGGGGGCGTGTTCACAGGAATCTGCGCAAACAAGGGGCCGGCGAAGAAGAGCAGGGTCAAAGAGAGAGCGAGAAAAGCGAGAAACGAAAAGCGCAAATGCTGGCGGAGTTCAGTGCGCCGGGGCGTAGTAGCCGGTCTTGGAGTAGACAGAGAGAGGCGGGAGGCCTTTTGGCGCGCGCAGTTTGACCTTGATTTTGCGCCAGCGCGCATCGTGAACGTGGTTGCTTGGTCGGTATCCCAGAACATATTGATTTCGCAGCTCCATGCCGATCTTGGACGCAATGTCCGGCAGATCATTTAGATGCTCGACGGCAAAAACACGGCCACCCGTCAATTCCGTAATTTCACTGAGCAGCGAGGGGCCGTTGAGTTCCTCAGGCGTCCGATTGCGATATCCAAACGGGTCAAAAAGGCCGATGGCATAGAGCTGGGTATCCGCCTCCCTGACCAGACGCTTGATATCGTTCTCGTTGTACCTACTATGATTATCACCTCCATCGGAAAGGATGAGCAAGGCACGTTTGGCGTTGTGTGCACCCCTCATCTGGCTGAGGCCCAGGTAGATGGCATCCAGCAGGGCGGTTCTGCCGCGGGGTGAGGTGAGCATCATGCGGCCTTGCAAATCTTCCACGCTGTTGGTGAAGGTGCTGGTGAGTTCCGCGCGTTCATTAAAGCTGACGAGAAAGAATTCATCCTGGGGATTGGCGGTCTTGAAGAATTCCAGCGCCGCGTCGCGAGCTTTATCAATTTTGTTGGACATGCTGCCGCTGAAATCGAAGATGACGCCGATGGAAATGGGCACGTCCTCTGCGGAGAAGGAGACGATTTCCTGCTCGATGTTGTCCTCGAAGACACGAAAGTTGTCGCTGTCCAAACCGGTGACCAGGCGATTGTAAGGGTCGGTCACGGTGACGTTAACCAAGGCCAGGTCCACGTCGGTGCGGATGATCTTTCCTGGCACGATTTTTACGGGTGGGGTGTTGTGAATGAGGTTATCGAGTTTGGCCGGGACAGCCGGAGGCTCAGGAGGTACTAGACCTTTTGGCGCATCCTGCGCACGAAGAGGATAGGCCAAGCAAAGCAGCAGTACACAAGCGAGCAGGCGGGAAATCGCAGGCAAAAACAAAACGCGGTTCTGGCACTCTGCGCGCTTCACGGCTCCCCCTTCTCCCGGTTTGCCGGGAGGGCCGCGCGGAGACAACATAATAGCACCGGTGTTCGGGAAGGCAAGCCTAGAACGCACAGGGAGAAACGAGGAGGTAAAGGCCAACGAAGGCGGCGGCGTGTGCTAGCATCGGCTGGAGAAGGAGATGGGAAGGGGCAGAACGATGAGTGATCCCAAGGTAATTGTAGTGATCCCTTCGCGATACGCTTCGACGCGACTCCCGGGGAAGCCGCTTGTGGCGCTGGCGGGGAAGCCCATGGTGCAGCACGTGTACGAACGGGCGAAGCAAGCGCAGACAGTGCATCGCGTAATAGTGGCGACGGATGATCAGCGGATTGTGGAAGCCGTGAAGGCGTTCGGGGGAGAAGCGCGGATGACTCGCGCGGACCACCGCACCGGCACGGAGCGCATCGCCGAAGTCGCAGTACACGAGCCGGGCGATGTGTTCGTAAATGTGCAGGGTGATGAGCCACTGATTGATCCCGTGGCGATTGATACGGCGGTCGGCGCGCTACTGGAGGAGCCCCAAGCGCAGATTGCCACGGTGGCCACGCCCATCCGGCATCCCGGCGACATCATGGATCCGAACGTGGTGAAGACGGTGCTGGATTTTGACGGCAACGCACTGTATTTTTCGCGGGCGCCGATCCCTTGGATACGGGATACGCAACAGAAATTGCACGTGAATTACTGGAAGCACCTGGGACTGTACGTATTTCAACGCGAGACGCTTCTGGAATACACGACTTTGCCGCAGGGTGAATTAGAG
>CAYOOS010000593.1:0-2986 GCA_964405585.1 uncultured Acidobacteriaceae bacterium
CTCAGTGGTGGGGCCACACCGTCGGCTTCAGCTCTGGCCGCGACCAGTGGATGAGTGAGGGCTTTGCCGACTTCTCCGCGTCGCTCTACCTAAGTTACATCGAAAAAGACACCAAGAAGTTCCTTACCTTCTGGAATGACGAGCGAGAACTCCTGCTCGAACGCAACCCCCAGGGCTTCCGCGCCATCGATGCAGGGCCCCTCACCATGGGTTACCGCGCCAGCAACTCCCGCACCGGCTGGGACATCACCCGCCGCCTCATCTACCCCAAGGGCGCCTACATCCTCCACATGATCCGCATGATGATGTACGACCGCCGCAGCGGCGACGACCTCTTCAAGGAAACCATGCGTGATTTCGTTAAGACCTATCGCGGCAAGCCCGCCACCACCGAAGACTTCAAGGCCATCATCGAGAAGCACATGACTCCGGAGATGGACCTCGACGGCAATCACAAGATGGATTGGTTCTTCAACGAATACGTCTACGGTACCCAATTGCCCGCGTACAAATTAGAGTCGTCTTTCGACACCGCCTCGGACGGTTCCCTCGCCCTCAATATCAAGGTCACCCAATCCAACGTCGATTCCAACTTCAAAATGCTCGTCCCGGTCTATGTTGAGCTCGAAGACGGTAAGATCGTCCTGCTCGGACGCGTCCGCCTGATCGGGACCACTCCCTATGAGCAAAAGGTCCCTCTAGGCACACCCAAGGTCAAACCCCGCCGCGCCATCCTCAACTATTACGACGACGTCCTCTACTCTCCGTGACTCGGTGGCGTTGCCAGAAGCCGGCAATCGGTGAGAGAAAATTCGCCCAGAGAGTGGACCGCATTTGAATGATCGCACTCTTCAAAGGGACGAAAATTCTCTGAATAAATCAGTGTAAAAGCCCAGCCCGGTCGAGGTTCGAGTTTAGGTTGTCAACTCCTGGTTTCTCGGCTCCCCGTCCATCTTCGTACTAAAACCCACTTGTCCGGGAACCGCGCCTACCGGAACTTGACCGCCTTCCCTCCCCGCCCGAAGGAGTTTTTGAATATACTCCTGACGAGCAGGGGGGAGGCAGCCGCCGATGAAAAGAATCGTTCTTGCCGTCGTCGTAGGGTTTGTGGTTCAACTTGCGGGACTGTTTCTGATTCATTCTGTCTTGCTTAGACAGGATTACGTGGATACAGCAGCGGTGTGGCGCCCGCGGGAGGCGCAAATTATGCGCGCCTGGGCGATGCTGTTGGCGGTTTTGATTTATGCAATTGGGGCTGTATTGGTTTACGTGCGCGGCGTCGAACAAAAGCCGTGGATGGGTCAGGGCATTCGCTTTGGGATTCTGTTGGCCATGGTGGCCGTCGTATACGGTTCGCTCAGCGGGTGGGTCATCTTGCCGATACCGCATGTGTTAGTGGTGAAATGGATTCTCAGCGAGAGTTTGCTGTCCGTGGTGTTTGGCTTGGCGGTGGCGGCGATTTATAAGCCCTAAGTGGGTAAGCTAGTTACTCCAAGTTTTTCTTAAGCTTTACGGCGAGTGCAAACTGACCAGGGAAAACGGCGCGTGCGGTGACTCCGCTGCGCTCTCGCATTTGGACTTTTATTCATTTTCTTGCACCGAGCTTTCGACGCTTCCCCGCTGGCGAACGGGGCGCGGCATTTCGTGTCACAAACTTGTGGGCCATGCCCAGCAAGTCCCGCAACACATCGGAATTGACGCGGGACAGGCGAACCAGCACGGCGGTATAGCCAACGTAGTGGTCCGTCACGTAGTAGACATCAGGCTCCGCAGCTAGCAGCTCGGCGCGGTCATCGAAATCCACGCGAATGGCAAGCGAGCTAGGTTCGGCCGAGCGATTAACAGGGATACACGCCAGCAGTTTTCCGTGCACCTTGAGTGCCGGTTGTCCGTAGGCTGTACTCTCCTCCACGCCAGGCAACGCGAGTCCGATTTTCCTCACGGTGTCAAAGTTGATTGTGCTCTTGGGCATTGGTAACCACGATTCTTCGAGACTAACTGTGCTTTTCTGGTTCGGTACCAGGTTCACAATCCAATAAATGGTTTCCGCATTATAGCTCACACGCCGCTCGCGATCAGATTGGTTGGCTACCAAGCATCTCTTGTATTCGTTCCGCGGTTCGAAGCACTCGAGCTTCGCCGCCACGCTCTGCGGTTAGCTGCAGACCCAGCGGCAAGGCCGTTCCCACCGGCATGGGAATGGAGACAGCCGGCGTACCCAGAGCGGTCCACGGCGCATTCATTCTCGGATCTCCCGTGGACGCCAGACCAATCGGTGCCGGGCCCATGGCAGCCGGCGTCAGTATCACCGGCGTGCGTTTGAACTGTTCCGCGAATTTGGACTTGCATGAATCGATGTACTGCAGCGTCTCATCGTAGCGGTCCACCGGGATCTGCAACCCTTGCCGAACCAAATCCGCGAGGTCCCCCAGCTGGTTACCGTATTGGTCGTAGCACTGCTTATGAAAACGCGCGCCCTCGTAGAGCATTACCGTCAGGTTCGCCCCGGCAAGCTTTGCGAGCGTTCCGGAAATATCAATCGCTCGGATCGATGCGCCAGCGTTGCGCAAACGTGAGAGCGCGTTCTGATATGCCGCCGCCATCGTTGGTTCGACATCGGGAATGGGCTCTGGTGCTCCGAAATCAAAATCCTCGGAGCGGCCCATGGAATAACCCAATGAATCCCAAAGCGCCGACATATCGGCGGGCGTGTGTGTGAAAAACCCGAGTGTATCCAGGCTCTTCGACAGCGGTAACACGCCCTCCATTGAAAGAAGACCATAGGTGGGTTTGAACCCGGTAACGCCGCAAAAAGAAGCAGGCCGCAACACGGACCCTCGGGTTTGCTCTCCGATTGCGAACGGAACCATGCCCGCCGCAACTGCGGCCGCCGAGCCGCTGGAACTTCCACCCGGCGTGTGCTCCAAGTCGCGCGGGTTTCGTGTGGGGGCGGGCGTCAGGTATGCGAAAGCCGTCGTTTGCGTCT
>CAYOOS010000594.1:0-2980 GCA_964405585.1 uncultured Acidobacteriaceae bacterium
TAGGTGCCACTCAAGGTGATGCTTGAAGGAAAATGGAGCGTTGCGTTGCCAGAGTTTGTCAGCGTGACTATTTGAGGTGTGCTAGCGGTTCCTTGCGTCTGACTCGCGAAGCTCAAATTGCTGGAGGACAAAGAAACCTGGGGCTGCGGCGTGGCAGGGCTGGTGGCAGTTCCCGAGAGTGGCAGAGATTGCGGGCTGCCCGGAGCATTGTCCGTGATTCGTAAAGAGGCTTGAAACAGACCGGCGGCCGCCGGATTGAAGGAGAGAGTGGCCTGACAGGATGCATTGGGAGCCAGGACCGTCGAGCAGGTAGTGGCGAGGGAGAAGCTGCCGGTGGAATCGCCGGTGATCGCGACAGAAGTAAAAGACATGGCGATGTTGCCAAGGTTGCTCAAGCCAACGGTGAGGGAAGAGGTCTGGCCGACGGGCGTTTGCGGAAATGCCCCACTGCCCGATAACTCCAGATAGGGGCCAGAGGAGTCCTGAGGATTCGTGTTGGTGATGTAGAGTCCGGTGGCGTAGGAATTCGCTGAACCATCGGTGAAGGGCGAGCCCGGAAGTTCGGTGATGGCCCCGGTAGTGGGGTCAATTTGGAAACCGTGGAGCGAACCGTTGAGCAAGGTGTAGAGATAAGAGCCTTGCGGATCGGCAACCGTAACCGCGCCAAACGGATACGGCGTTTGCACGGTGCTGAGGAGCGTTAACGCCCCCGTGGTCTGGTCAATCGAATACGTGCTGAGGGTCGCAGGCCCTCCAGGTGCGGCGAAGTAGAGGAAATTTCCACTGGGGTCGACCGCGATGGCGCCCGAGATCTCGCCGGTATAAGCGACAACGAGCGAAGAGGCTCCCGTTTCCGTTCCATCCACCGGCGAGAGCGTATACGAACTCAGCGTGCATCCAATCTGACCAGCGGACTGGAACAGAAAACGCCCCGCTGGATCCATCGCGCTGGACTTGGAGTCTTCTGTACTTCCGAGTATCGAGCTCCTGAGAGTCAACGCGCCGCTGCCTCCGTCGATATCGTAAAGATCAAATCCCGAGTAGAGATTGCCTCCAGAATTTCCCAGCGACACGTAGAGATGGCGGCCCGTGGGGTCAACGAAGAGATTCGTCGGCGCCCCGTCCGTAAAGTCCAATTCCAACTGCGGACCTAGATCGAGAACGGGATCGGCGGAATTTGAAGTATCAATCACGTACGGCGTGATTGAACTGTAGGGAGTTGGAGAAGGCTGGGTATTCTGAAAACCAACATACACATATTCCCCGGTTGGTTCGGTTGCAATCGAGAGCGGATTGGAAGGCGCCTGGTTCGGATTGATTGTAGGGATGTACGGAAAAGGAGAACTCGGCACTTCCGTCAGAGCGCCGCTCGCAGGATCGATCGCATACATGGCGATGCTGGTGGGGCCGGCGACGAAGAGGAATTTCCCCTGGCCATCCACCGCCATGGGCGCGGCTTCATGCCCGGCGAAAGGGCTTGCGGGAATCGCAGAAAGGGAACCCGTAAGAGAGTTCTTATCGAACCCTGAAATTACCGCCGCGCTGGGATTGTTCGTGCCCGTCCCCGTGGCATACACGTGTTGCTGGGGAGTCTGGCAGAGGCTTTGCGCCGCCACGGCGAATAAAAGCAGGAGCGTGATACACCCGCGGGAAACAGTCGAAACGAATATGCAGGAAGACGCTTTCATCGCGTGCTTCTCCTGAAAAGATCAAAAATGTGGGACCTGAGAGGGAACCGCTATGACGTTAGCGTGATGTAGAAAGGTCGTCAACAAAGATTGCACAAAGAGGTATATAAAAAAGAAGGAACCTCTGTTCCAAAATGGAACACTTGCCTTGCGTATACCCCATTGGTCCAATTGTTAACGCTTGTTAATGTTCAATTTGCGCCCAATCAGCTACTGTTTTCCTCCTATGCCACCATTCACGCTTGATGTTGAGAAGACTGCTGGAAGTACCGATACTGTCGCTGTATATCTGCTGAAAGGAAAACTCAGCCTGGAAACGGTGGCGGAATTTTTGCCGAAGATTCGACAGGAGACCGCGCAGCACGTGGTTGTGGACATGAGCGGCGTCAATTTCCTGGATTCGGCGGGTGTGGGTGCGCTGGTTTCGCTCTTCGTCAGCCGGCGGAATCAGGGGAAGACCTTTGCGCTGGCCGCGCTGACGCCACAGGCTACGGCCGTGGTTACCGTGGCGGGGTTGCAGAAGCTGCTGCCGGTTTCGATGACTGTCGAAGAGGCTCGCGCCAGTAAATCGTGAATCTCAGTGCGGCGTCCAGTTCGGATGGCTGGTGAATAGGCCATCGACGAAGCCGATCTGGTAGGAAATGAACAGGCCGAAGCCCAGGCTTAGCAAGCCGGAGGCGGTGATCAGGCCGCGATTCATCCAGGCAAAGCGCGTGCCCGCATACGTAAACGGAAGCGAAATCGCGGCTGTAATCAGGATCATTCCGGCGACGGTGCCGACTCCAAAAATCAAAAGATACAGGACTGCCCAGCGCGGGCTATGAATCGTGGTGAGAACCAGGAGCGCCACAGCGGCGGAGCCTGCCAGGCCGTGCACGATGCCGATGAAGAGCGGGCGCAGGGAGTGGAAGATTCCCAGCTTGGCGAACGGGCGGCTCAGCCAGCTTGGCGCGGCGAGCGAGTCGGCGTGATGTTCCTTAGCGGGGGCGTGCGAATGCACATGGAAATGCAGGTGCGAATCGTGTTCGTGAATGTGCGCGTGCGCGCCCGTCAGATGTGGATGCGCGGGGGAAAATTTTTCGCTGAGCCACTTGGTGACGCCGGTGAGGTTCAAAATGCCGAGAAGGATCAGCATCAGGCCGACGGCAAGCTCCATGCTCAGGCCAACGCGCGTTGGAATCACCAGATTGAACAAGATGATGGCGGCGCCGACGACGAGGATGGTCAGCGTGTGGCCCACGCCCCAGAGTGCGCCAATCAGAGCGGCTTTGGACAGGGAACGTTCGCGAGTC
>CAYOOS010000595.1:0-2979 GCA_964405585.1 uncultured Acidobacteriaceae bacterium
CCAGAGCGAGTTTGAATCTCATGCAAACAGTTCTTGGGCGCGGCTCATGCGGTCAAAAACGTGGACGCCGTGAGGGCACTTAACCGTGCATTCGTCGCAATCCCCGCAACGGACTGTCTTCTGCGCGACCGGCAATTCCTGAAACCGTTCCCGGCCCAGCGCGAACTGGCCGTAGCCCTCGGCGTAGGTCACGAACCGCAGTGTATCTTGGATCGACAGTCCCTTGACGCAAGTGCCTTCGCATTCTCCACACAACCGGCAATAGAGAGGCGAAATGATCTCGAGCTTCGCGGCCAGCAACTTCTCGTCGGGTGCAGCGAACGGCTGGGCCATTGCCTTCAGATTATCTTCGAGTTGGTCCATGTCCGTCATGCTTGGTATGGTTGTGGCGACATTCTTGTTCTTCAGCGTCCACTTCAACGCTGAGAGCAGGGCGCCATCGCGATGCAGTTTCTCAAAATTGGGATCTCCCGGTTTCAGGCTGCGGAAGCCGCCCGCCATCACTTTCATCCCCACAACGCCCAAATTGCCCTTAGCCGCGGCCTCTACCGCCTGCTCCATGCCGCTATCCATGGTGAAGTTGTAGGCCACCAAAACCACGTCGAACACGCCTTTCTGGGCAAGCCAGGGCAGCAATTCCTTCTGGCCGGTATGCGTGCTCACGCCGGCAAAACGGATTTTCCCCTGCTTCTTTGCGATTTGCTGCGCTTCAATCAGGTCATCGTGAACGTCGGCAACGCTGTCCTTGCCGTGCAGGTACCAGATGTCCACATAATCTGTGCCCAGTTCATGCAAGCTGGTGTCTAGCTCCTTGAGCGCTGCTTCCTTATCGGTTGCGCCCGACTTCGTGGACAGCACAATTTGCTTACGTTTGCCCTTCAGCGCCGCGCCCACCATTTTCTCGTTGTTGCCATGCTGGTAGCCGCGTGCCGTGTCGAAATAGTTGATTCCAAGATCTGCAGCCCGCGTGATCACGCTCGGATCAGACGTGATCATGCAGCCGAATCCCAGGGTAGTCACTTTCAACCCCGTTTTGCCCAGCGTCCGGTATTCCAGCTTGGCGGGGGAATTGGCGCCCGCCGGAGGCATCTCAGACTGAAATAGTCCTACTTTGCTGGCCAAACCGGCCAATGGCAGAGCCAAGCTGGCGGACAAAAAACCGCGCCGTGATGTGTCGTATGTCATAGGAAGCCTCCGCACCGTCGACTACACTTAAAGATACGCCAGCTGCATCAGATGGCTGTGACGGAGGACACAATGGACTTTTCGAGGAGACACTTTTTCCAGCTTGCAAGTGCCGCAGGCATCCTGTTGTGTTCCAAAGGTTCAAAGGGATCGGAGCCATCTTTCCACGATTCGCCTCCGGGAACCTCTCCTGCGAACGCCGCGCCCCCCATCTTTCCCTTTTCTGAGCGTTCCAAGGTCGCGCTGACTCACGGTGACAATCGTCGCAAGAACGTTTTCGACGCCTTGGCCAGCATCGATTCCGAAATTAGAGCCGGACTCCAGCGCAAGAAGTATGTCCTCATCAAGCCCAACAATGTCTCAACCGAAAAGCAGTTGGCATCCACTCATGTAGACGCAATTAACGGGATACTGGATTATCTCGCGCCGCGTTTCGCCGGTCCGGTAATGATTGCGGAATCCTCGGCTGGCGACACGCTCGAGGGTTATAGCAACCTCGGCTACAAGCCGCTTGAAAAGGAATGGAGTTCGCACCAATTGAGCCTGCTGGACCTGAACCGGGAAGCGAAATATGAGACCCACACGCTCATTGATTACGACCTGCACATTACTCCCGTTCGTCTGGCAGCGAGGCTCTTCGATCCCGATGCGTATGTCATCTGTTGCGCGGTCATGAAGACCCACAACGCCGCTGTCGCTTCCTTGTCCGTGAAGAATATGACGTTGGGCGCGCCTCTACACAGTCCTCCGGGCGACGGTCACTGGAGCGATAAGCGCAAGTACCACGTCGGTATCCGCCAGATGCAATACAACATACTCACTACCGCTCAAAAGATGCGGCCCTTCTGGGGTGCAACCGTCATTGATGGCTACGAAGGAATGGAAGGCAACGGCCCCACGTCCGGCACTCCGGTGAGTTCGCGATTGGCAATCGCTTCGACGGATTACATCGCTGCCGATCGCGTGGGTCTGGAAGCCATGAATATTGACAGCCAGTGGCCCGGTTACCTCGTTTACTGTGGCCAAATGGGACTCGGCCAGTATGATTTATCGAAAATCGACATCATCGGTCCATCGATCGCATCCGTCCAGAAAAAATACCGGCTCCACTCGGATATCGACCGGGAACTTCAGTGGATGGGACCAATGGAAGAATTACCGCCGAAGCTGGGCAGCCTGCCCAAAAAGCACGAATTCATTTATGGATGAGCAACAGCGGCGTGAATTTGTGCTCCCATATCCTGCGCAAGTCTCCGTGCATTTTGGGAATGAGGTTGGTTCCTAAAACAGAGGGCCTGAGGAAGGCCCAAGTGGCAGAGGAATCCGCCTGACCTGCCCTCCGTCTGGTCCATTCGTAAGTTAGCACTCCAGGCTTTTTGCACATCCTTGTATTTCCCCGTGCATCTCATCCGGTTCTCGTTGTCGCGAGGAGTTGCGTGTTTCACTGGGAGAATGCCTCGGTCACCCTCTGATGGCAAATTCGTTGTGCCCAGGGCAGCGGAGAGCGTACGATGTTTTCAAATTGGAATTTCAGATACGCATCTCTACCCCGAAAGCGCGGAGAACAAATGAGTGAGAAACAAGGTGCCACAACGTACCCTCGGTCAAGGAATCTGATCTTCGCATGCATGGTGCTGCTGCTCGCCGTCGGTTCGGCCACGGCGCAGACCAAACCGGATCCGCTTAAGAGCGGTTTTGAGAATCCTCCCGAGACGGCGCGGCCCCGCGTCTGGTGGCATTGGATGAACGGCAACATCACCAAGGAAGGCATCAAGCTGGACCTGGAGTGGATGC
>CAYOOS010000596.1:0-2970 GCA_964405585.1 uncultured Acidobacteriaceae bacterium
CCGAAGAGCGGGCCAACTACAAGTTTGCTCAATGCGTTGCCAGAGGTAACCTGCGCTCGCGTCCAGCCGAATTGCTGCACCATGAAATCGTAGTAATAGGGCAGTCCCCACAAAGCGAGCCCTACAATGCTGAAGAGAACCGAAAAGGCAGTTGCGGTTGCCCAAATCGCCTGCCCGTTCATTTCCGAACGAAATGAAGCGGCTGTTTCCAGCGAATTATGGGGATGTGCGGGCGTTCCGATGGCGGCCCTCCATGGGTTGTATGTGCCGTTCTGTATTCTCACATGTAACGAGAAAATGTTTTCGCGAAGTTAGGAAATGGCAAGGACTCCTTTTTCCAAAGTCGAGTTCCTTTCCCTCGGTCGAATTGTGCATATTATCTGCTCTGCCCCCGAGCGCGGCACAGATTGCCTGCACGGATCCTGTCGAGCGTCCCAGACGCGACGCTGGCACTTAAAGGATTCCATCAGTTGCTGGAGATCGTGAGAGACAACTTGGTGGGAGTATGCCCGTGGGGAGGGTCGCTATCTAGACGGGAGAAAGATGGCTCGCATCGAATCCGCTTGGCCCTGGAAGAACCCGTGGCCTCTGAAGATCTGCCTGACGGACGACAGGATGTGAGGTCGAAATGTGAAGTGCGCGCCCTAATCGAAGATTCCGCGATTGGACACACTCCGTTCGCGGCGTGCTCGCAGTGAGGCTCGGTCTATTCTTGTTTGGAAGTAGCGATTAAAGGCAGGGGGCTTGCGATCGCGCAGCACACTGGGAATCAAAAACGAGGCGCAATTGCGAGCGCCAGTCTGGCAGCGCGATGCCAAACGTTTGAAGGAGGCGGGAATTTGAAAGAACGGAATATGCCGGGCGTGGAGCTGGAGTTGGATGTTCAGCCGAGCAAATGGGAATGACTCGCCGTGTAATTAGTGGCCGCCGGGAGGTGGCATCGGCAATCCATGATACTTCGCGTGACGCTCGAGCGGCTTCTTCAAGAATCGCACAAGCGAAGTCGTACCAAGTGGTTTCGCCTTGCGCCGTCAAATGATAGATTCCGGCGACTGGCAAGAATAATTCGGACCGCCGGGCGCTTTGTTGGGCGAGCGGAGCAAGTATCTTCACTGTTGCTTCAGCAATTTCCCTGCTTGAAGTGGGCGCGCCGAATTGGTCGCGAACGATCCTCAATTCTTCTCTCTCGGTAGCCAAACGTAAAATTGTCAGAAGAAAATTTCGTCCTCGAGTGGAGTACACCCATGAAGTGCGGAAAATCAGGTAGGGAGCCCTCGAAGCGCTAACGGCCTGCTCGCCAGCGAGTTTTGTTCTGCCATAGACATTGATCGGAGCGGCCAAATCCGTCTCTTGATACGGTGTCCGTTTTGATCCGTCGAAAACATAGTCCGTGGAATAATGGATGAGCGCTGCACCGATCTTTTCGGCTTCTTCGGCGAACACTCCTGGTGCGATGGCATTGACAGCGTTGGCATCGGCTACTTGCGTCTCGGCGGCGTCCACGGAAGTGTGCGCTGCAGCATTGATGATTAGATCCGGCCGGATCTCCCGCACCGCTTGCCGGATGTTGTCCGCGCTGAGCAGATCCAGAGCATGCCGGCCCGGGGCGACGACTTCGCCAAGTTCTGGCAATAATCGCAGAAGCTCCGAACCGATCTGGCCAGACTTACCCGTGAGGAGAATCGTGGGCTTCATTTGCGGACATATTCCGGCAGGAGTTCCACGGGGATTTGCGCCAGTTTCGTGTAGCTCGCATCCTTCTCCGAAACAATGGCATCGGTGATTCCCCAAGCGATGTTGAGATCGGGATCATTCCAAAGAATTCCGTGCTCATCATCCGGCTCATAGAATTCACTGCATTTATATAGAAACTGGACAGTCTCTGTCAGAGCAAGGAATCCGTGGGCGAACCCGATTGGAATATAAACTTCATTATTAGTTTTCGAGGAGAGATAAACGCTGGTCCATCTTCCGAAGTGAGGAGAACCGGAGCGAATGTCAATCGCGACGTCCAGAGCCTCCCCTTCTACCACCCGGCAAAGCTTTGCCTGAGGATGCCGCAACTGGTAGTGGAGGCCGCGCAGCGTCCCCAGTGTAGAGCAGGAATGGTTGTCTTGTACAAAGAGATCTTCAATACCAAGCGCGCTGAAATTGTCCTGGTGGTATGTTTCCAGGAAAAAACCGCGCTGATCCCGGAACACCTTCGGCTGCAGCTCAAAAACGCCTGGGAGAGATGTCTCTATTCGCCGCATCAGCAGTGATTTCCGATCCGTTAGATTCGCGCGCGCCTGAGGCCGCATGTTCCGGCCCACCGTGGGAACCGGTTCAGATTTCCCAGTCCACACCTAATAAGAGATCCTCTCTCCGGACTGGGCAATCGCAGAAAGAGAAAGCTCGCGATTGTCATAGTATTTCTCGTAATACGTGCGATACTCGCCCGTCTGGACCGCATCGAGCCACTTGCTGTGATCCTTGTACCAATCAATCGTTCGGCGCAGACCATCTTCGAGTGAAATCGCAGGCTTCCAACCCAACTCCGTCTCGATTTTCTTAATGCTCAATGCATAGCGACGGTCGTGTCCGGGGCGGTCCTGAACATATGAAATCAGGGTTTCCGGTTTTTCAATCAACTGGAGCAACTTACTTACCAACGAAAGGTTTTCGGTGATGTTGAGTCCTCCGATATTATAAATTTCCCCGGTCCTCCCCTTCTCGAGAACAGCCAGAATACCGCGACAGTTATCTTCCACGTGCAGCCAGTCACGCTGTTGTCTGCCATCCCCGTAAATGGGCAGAGATTTGTCTTGAAGCGCATTAGTGACCATGAGCGGCAATAGTTTCTCAGGGAACTGATAGGGTCCGTAGTTGTTCGAAGAACGCGTGATCATCGCGGGAACCCCATAAGTGAGCACATAGGAAAGAACGAGGAGATCCGCGGCATGGTAGTCAACGGCCCGGAGAATCACCTCA
>CAYOOS010000597.1:0-2959 GCA_964405585.1 uncultured Acidobacteriaceae bacterium
GTTATCGCTGTCCACGACGAAGACCGGGAAACCCGAAGTAATTTTCTGAATGAGGGTCAACTGCCAGCCTCCAAGCACGGTGTTTAGAGGTCCGCTCCAGTCGTGGCCAAACTGCTTGCCTTTGCCGAAGGGCAGATCGTAGATGACGCTGGCGGTGAAGTTGTTGTTAAGGTTGATCTGAGAAAGCGCCCAATCGAGCTTGGACCAACCGGGCAGCGGATAATACGTGGCACCGATGGAACTCCCCAAACCATCCGTGAGGCCGTTATCGTAGGTGCGGGCGTAGGTGTAACTGATCAGGGCATAGATTCCGTAGCGTGAACCTTTTGTCTCCGCCTTAACCTGCAAACCGTTGTAGTGGGAAACACCCTGGTCAGTGACGTTGGCGATCGTGGAATAGGGAAAATTAGCGAACTGGGGAGGCAAGCCAATAAACGTTCCACCTGGACCGCATCCGAGAGTGTATCCGGAGACTTGGCCGCAAGCCACGGGAGTGGTGACGTTCAGGTTATTCCCATAGATCAAGAGGTGGTCATTGCGCGACCCGGCATAACCAACAGTGAGAACAATTTGGCCAGGAATTTGGCGCTCGACGTCGATGTTGAACTGCTGGATCGTGCCGAGCTTGAAATTGTTGTTCTGGGCAAGAATGGTGCCCGTGAAATCATTCGGATTAGGCGCGGAAGTAAAGGACTGAAAGCCCGACAGCATCGAACCTGAAAGTGCTGTGGAAGAGATCGGCTGAGCCGTGGGAGTCAAACCATACGTAGTAGCGCAGGCAGCGTAGACAAACGTGCAGGCGCCGCCAAAGCCAAAGTAGTCGGATTCGGCATAGTAGGGCGGGTTCTGCCACAAACCTTGCGCTCCCATGTTCCAGGAAGAGTCATGGAAGATGGCATAGCCGCCGCGAACGGCGGTGTTGTCCTTGCCAAATGGCTTCCACGCCAGTCCGATGCGGGGTTCGACGGCCCTTCTATCGAACTCAATGCCCGCCCATTTATTCGCACCCTGACCAGCAATCTGGAATATCCCGGTGGCCGGATTGAAATTGGCTTCACGGTTGTCCTCTTCAGAGATGGGCGTGGTCAAATTCCAGGCAAAGCCCAGATTCAGGGTGAGGTTGCGGCTGAGGCGCCAATCGTCCTGGACAAATGGACGAAACATCTTCCAACGGCGGCCGGTGGTGGTGCCTTCGAAGGTTTGATCGTGAATGGCAAGACTAGGCAGGCCCATGAGGAAGTCGGATACGGGATTGTTGGTCCAAAGGCCGCTGATGATCCAGTAGCCATCCTGGAAACCTTCCGTTTGCACGTTCATCTGATTAGCGCGGATACCCATGCCGACCTTGATGTCGTGCTTGCCGCGAATGAGGTCGAGTGTATCGTTAAAGGTAAAGATGTTGGTGCCGCCGATGAAGGGAGCGAAGCCGCGGTCGCCGAGAGACCAATAACCGCCGTCAAATTGCGTGGAAGTCAAACCACAACTGATAAAGGGGGCGACACACTGGTTACTGGCGTTGCAGTTGAGATTTGCGCCGGGGATCTGGAGAATCTGTGAATCGCAGGTCCTATAACCCTGCGAGGTGATGTAGTCGAAAATACGGTTATAGCCAACGCTGGCCTGATTGACGGTGGTGGGCGAAAAAATGTGCGTCTCCGAAAGGGCGATGTTCCTCCCGTGGTTGATTATTCCCTGGGTGCTGCCGAAGGGATTGGCCTCGGCGAAACTGGGCGGGTTTGCCCCGCCGGGAACATCCGAGAAGGCCTGATCGTAACTGAAACGTGCAAACATCGTGTCAGAGAGTGAGAAATTGTGGTCCAGGCGGACGTCAAATTTGGTTTCGTTCAATGCCCGAACAGGTTCATTGACGTAGTTGTAGGAATTGTTGCCCGTGACGTTGGGGAGCGGGAAAAGATTGATCATCTGTGCGGCAACTGGATTGATCAAGCCAGTGGGAATCTTGTAGCACGGGGTTCCCGCCTGCTGACTCCCGTTCGTATTCAGCGGCAAGGGATTGCCACTGCCATCACACTGAAAATAAATGTTGGCCGCTGCGCTCGGGTTGGAAGAGGCGCCCGTTCCATTCAATGGCCCCAAGTTGGGGTTGTAGATTGCACCTGCCGGCAGATCCCAATTACCCGGGATATTGGGGTCGGGGGTCGGCGGCCCGATGACGTTGCCGAAGGGATCTTTGGAAAAATCGCCGCCGCGCTCCGCAACGCTGGGAACCAAGCCGGTGAAGGTAACACCTTTGCGTTGGTACTTTTGTTCGCCATCAATGAAAAAGAAGGTCTTGTTCTTGCGGATGGGCCCGCCAACGGAGCCGCCAAACTGATTGAGGTTGAACTTTTCCGGCAAGACAGCGAAGTAGCTCTTGGCGTCCAGCGAGGTATTGCGAAAGAATTCAAACAGTGAGCCGTGAAATTCATTTGCGCCCGATTTCGTGGTAACCAGAACCGTGGGGCCTCCGCGGGTTCCATATTCGGCCGAGTAGTTGTAGGTGAGAACTTTAAACTCCTGAATGGAATCGATGGAGGAGAGAATCGCGATGCCGCCAGCGGTCAATTCATTGTTGTCGTTGCCATCGAGGAGCCAATCGGTGCTGTTGGGGCGGGAACCGCCGACGGACAGGGAGAAGGAGCCGCGAGCGGAAACTTCGCTGCTGGGTGCGCCGTTGAAGAAGCTAAGGCCGTTGGTTTCCTGGGTAGTGCCGGGAGCAAGAGTGGCAAGTTGCACGAAATCGCGCCCATTCAGCGGAAGCTGAGTAACCTGTTGCGCGGTGATGACCTGGCCGAGAGAGGGATTGGCGGTTTCGACAGCGACGGCAGAGGCCGACACTTCTACTTTGGAGGAGACTGTGGAGGGGGCGAGAGTGAAATCAACTTCACGGGCCTCGTCCACCTGCAAGCGAAGGTCCTTTGTCTCAGCTGGACGGAAGCCCTGGAATTCCACACGCACG
>CAYOOS010000598.1:0-2956 GCA_964405585.1 uncultured Acidobacteriaceae bacterium
CCATGTCGGGTTCACCCAGCTCTTTTGGGGAGTCAATTCCTACTATATCAGACGGTCCCAAGACAGCGATGCCGCCATTGAATACCTTAGCTCCATTATGTCCCTTTTCAAGTACCTTAGAGTTCCCGTTGCATGGTGGGTTGCGGGTATCATGGCTGGCATGTACGAGGATCGCGTCCGTCCAGGCGTCACCGTGGATGCGGCGTTCGCAGCGTTCACTAGGGCCGTCGAATGGTGGGAGCATTCACTGCGGTGTGAGAAAATGCCCGGCAGCGAGGTTCAGGCGGCCAATCTTGAACAATTCAGCAAGAACCTCCAGCGGGTCAAGGCAAGGGCGGCAAGGGCGGCAAGCCAACGGTAACTTAGCCAGCCGCGCCAGGGTCGCGGTGGCCCTCGTAGAGACCAACCGCCCCAGCGGAGGCTGTTCCTTTGGTTGCGCGTGGTGTGAAAAAACGTGTGTATGGAAGAGCGCTAGGCATGAGAGACTTTGATTGGAAAGTCAATTGCTCGTTCTGCGACGGTTCGCTCGAATGCTCTCATTATGTTTAGGCAACTGAGTTCAACTGGAGCAAGGTCGCACTAGTCAGCAGCGGTACAACGATCAGGACTACGGTTATCGGACAGGTGATCGATGTGCACCCGAACGATTATCCCGACCCGAATCCGAATGTGAAAGGAGTGTACATGGGCGGTTATCAGCAACTGGTGCGCGGCGAGCCTTTCCGCGGCAAGTTCCGCAATAGCATGTCCCGGCCGGAGCCGTTCACGGCGGGCAAGGCGGAGAAGATCGAGTTCTGGATGCCGGATGTATTGCACACATTCCGTTCCGGCCATCGCATCATGGTTCAGATTCAGAGCTCGTGGTTCCCGCTGGTGGATCGCAATCCGCAGCAGTTCCTGGATATTCCGAACGCCCGGCCGGCCGATTTCAAGAAGGCGATGGAGCGGGTGTTGCGCGGAGGGCCGGACGGCTCGCAGTTGCGCGTGCTCGTGATGGAGTAGTTGGAGGCGCGGGCCGGAATGGCACAGGATCTCAAGCCCGGGCGCCCGGTAGGTTGGGCTTGCGAGTGAAAGTCGCCTGAAGTTCGCGGCAGCTTGCGTTGGGTGGGGCGGACCCCCTGGTCCGCTGCCGACGCCCCCGTCGGCCTGTTCGGTAGTGGAGAATTTGTACGCGTGGCGTAGAGCGGGTTCAGGGGGACCCGCGCGGACTAGGGGGTCCGCCCCACAAAGAAAGCTGTTCGCCTGAAAGGCGAAGGGGATTGGAGCTGGATTAGACCCCAATACTGTCCAATTAAGGTTAGGGCCGCATCCCGGAGTTTCCTTTCTCGATTCCGCACCCGCTCGTTGGTGAGCGGGGCTGCTGGCGCCATGAGTCGCCTTGGCAGTTTCCGAGTAGCGTCAACCGGCCCGAAGCTTCCCAGATCGGACTTGGGGACAGCGCTCTCAAATCCAGTTAATTTCGGAGTGGCCCGTGGCGAATGGAGTACGATCCTTGGGAATAGTTGGGCCTATCGATCCAGGGAGAAGGCCCGGCGCAGAACTCGCTTTAGTGCTGATCGGTCGGCCGTTGCAAGTTCACCGAGGCGGCGCAGTCTGAGCCGGGACGTGATGGGAGCGGCAACAAAATCGTCGTCTGCCGCGTCCAGGAGGACAACACAGGGACGTAATTTGCCACCGGGCGTCTGGTGGAAATCAATCCGAATCAGGACGACTTCACCGGGTCGAAGTGTCATGGATCAGGAGTTCGTAGATCGAGTCATCGTCAGCGTAGGCCGCTTCGAATTGCCGTCGGCCCGCGACGCGCCAAGCAGCGTCTTCTTCGGAGATGCCCCACTGAAGTACGACCTGAATCTGCGCACCCGGCGGAACCTGCGATGCGATCTCAGGCGGAACAGCGATCTGGCCGTTCGCTGCGAGTTCGCCCCTGAAGTCAGCGGTCTTCATATCCGTTCCCTCTTCCCTCCTATCATCTCACGCGTTCGGACACCACGTAGAGTCGCTCTTTTTGACTCACCATTCTCTTGACCGGCACTGCGGCGGTTTTGCCTGAAAATCAGGCCAGTATTCGGGGGAGATACGCCGGTCGACAGGCTCAGGAGCCTCAATGGACTACAAGGCGGCATCCTGGGCGTTTGCCCGCGGCTCGGGCGAGATCCAAGAAACCGGCACGCCCACGTTGCGTAAAGGGTAAGTTTTGCAACATCGCTGGGAAGCCCGTAAACATTGGGTCCCGCGTGTTGCGAAGGTCTGTTGCGAGAGTGGTGGGCAAATGAGCTGGCCGCAGTGCTGGGACCCCTTTTGGCCGCGTTGCAAAACTCTCTCGCAAAAGTGTGGGCTGTTTCACGGGCTGTCGGGGCTCCGATTCAACGAATCCACCCGGGGCTGCGGCCCGAAGGGTCCCCAAACGCCTTCGGGGAAGTCTCCGCTCCGCGCGTATCGCCCATTCGGAAACTGGCCCGAGAAAGCTCCTGCGGAAGACCCGTCAAGCGTTCCTGGCGCGAAATCCCCTCCCCCCAGTCAAACGCGTAGCAGGTCCTCTTCGGACCGAATACGTTCCAACGAATCCGTTTTTGAACCTCAGAGCGCCGGCGGCAATGAAGCTATTTTGCCGGTTTAACAGGTTAAGTGAATAGCATTGAGGATTAGACCCCATCGACGGGGCCACGGCTCTCCCGCAGTCCTACGAATAGGGTATTGGCACAGAACATAAGTCATAAGGCGTTGAGCGCGCTGTAAGTGCATTTTTCTCCCCCGGTTCGCCTCGGGATGGCCGATAAGCCAATTTGATGACAAAAGCACGCTTGTCGTTGGCGCCCTTGGCGGGCCTTCTGACAGCTCTTTTTGTTTGTCTTCTCCCCATGGCAGGTCAACCCGCTGCCAAGCCTGGCAGCCGGATCATCAATGTCATAGACGATGGCGTTACGGTGGCGCGTCCACGCGACGTTCATCCGTCGGC
>CAYOOS010000599.1:0-2952 GCA_964405585.1 uncultured Acidobacteriaceae bacterium
TAGTCCACCCAATAAGAAAGGTACTTGTTCGAGGTGTTGTAATCCACTTCGCCGAACTGCGCATCGGCGGGGTAATCCCATTGGTACAGGCCTTGGTTACCCGCTTTACCTAACTGCGAGAAGACATAGGGGCGCCACGCTGCGAAGAAAGCGGACGTGCCGCGCTGATCGGTCACGAATTTCTGGCTGGGATTGCAGGCGCTGTAACCGTTCCCGCTGTCATAGTCGGCGTTGACGTTGTTTTCAGTGACCCACACGGCCACGTCGCCGAGATCAGGGCGAGTGGCGAACTCCTGCCGGAAGTACTGAACATCTGAAACAAAGCTAGGAATCGTCGAAAAAACATAGGTGTCCGAGTCGGTTTGGTCGCAGGAGGAGTAAAAGTGTGTGGAAGCAACATTGACCTGCGCGTTTACTCCGCCTTGACTAGCCGGAGCGACGAAGGTGGGGAGATTATTGCGAGGATCGCCGGTCTCATAGTCAAAGTCGGCTAGCTCCAGCGCGGAGATCTTAATCGTGGGATCAACCGCAAGCATGGCCGGAACAACGGCGTTGTAGAGGACGACGTAGTCGGGCGGGGTCAGGCCACTGATGTTGAATTCGTTGTGAATGCCCCACCAGGTGATGTGATTGTTGCTGGGCGATTTGAAGAGAGTGCCGCCCCATGTAAACCCGCCAGTGTTGTAATAGCGAACGAGATTCTGCGCATAGGACACGAAAAGCTGCAGATTTGGGTCATTTGCCGAGAGCGGGCTGGGAAGCTTGAAGAACGACGGAGTGCCGGCAATCTGGAATTCCGGGCTGTGATCGGTGGTTCCAAGTACAGGCTGGACGGTTTCGTCCAGAATCGTGAAATTCCAGTCACTGGCGGCTCCCGCGTTTGCAACCCACGGAGACCCGCCGCCGGAAAGCACTTGGATCCGCGTATGTTGCGGAGCAAGAAACGTGTACAGCGCAGGCTCGCTGGCGGCGTGATCCTGAAAATAAGTGGCGTCCCATTGGGAGGGGCCGAAAGACGTGGACATGAACTCATTGAGCTTGCCGTTGATCCCCAGCGTTGTGTCCGTTGAGGATCCCACAACGACTGCAACGGCAACAACAAGGGTCAGCGGTTGCGACACAATCGTGCCGCCTGAACTTGCGATGACCTCCACGCTATAAGTGCCAGCCGGAGCCTCAGGCGACGCCGTGAGGGTAACCACACCTTGGCCAGAACTGCCGGGCTGTGTGAATTCGGTAGTCACGCCGTTGGGCAATCCGGCTACGGAGAGCGTAGCGGAAGAAACTCCACTAATCGAAGCATTGGTCGAAGCGGGTGTCCCGTCCTGTGGCGCGAGAACAATGCTGGACGTCAAGGAGAAGTTGAACGATGGATTCGTCGAACCGCCCGAGCCGGAACCGCAGGAAGCAAGGAGCACGGCCACACAAACGCTGCAAGGAAAAGATTGAAAACGCAAAGGATGCAAACCTCACAGTGGAGCGAACTGTAGAAGTTCAGTGTAGAGAGGAATAATGTGGGGAGCAAGGCTGGCTTCGCTTACCAGCTGTATCTCTATTTGCTTTTCGGCGAACTGTTTAACTCGCGCAGCAGCGTTTTGCCTTTGCGAAACCAGGGGCGTTCGATCCGCTGCATGTACCGGGGCAGCGTGCGCTTCTTGGCCAGAAGCTTTTGCGTCCACTCGCGGGCTTCCGCGATGTTTCCCTGCAACTTGAGAAAGTAAGAATAGTTGTAGAGGGTTTCCGGAGTGGTGGAATACTGTGTCACCTCGGCGAAGCAAGAGGCGGCTTTTTCCAGTTCGCCGGATCTGGCATAGGCGTCGCCAAGCAGTCCGGCGGCTCGGTAGTAATCAAATTTACGGTCGCCGGAAACAACGTGCTCAAGGTCATGGATGGCCGCGGCCAGGTCGTTCAGCCCAAGCGAGGCCTGCGCGCGATGGTAGAAGGCGTAGGGCGAATCGTTCCGCGCGGTGATGGCATTGTTGAAAGCGTCGCGGGCTTTCGCGAATTTCTTTTCTTCCAGGTACAACTCGCCCAACTCCTCGTAATTCCCCGGGGAAGGATTGTCGAGAATCTGTATTTCCAGGGTCTGTATGCGCGAACGGCGCCCAAATCCCTTGAATGTGTTGCGCAGCAGCCCCGCGTCCGGAATCATCTCCACAATGATGTACGCGGCCGCACCGATCGGTCCGGCAAAGATGATGATGAAGAACCAGTAGTTCTCCGGGCGGCGGCGTACAAAGTGCACCATGGCAATGACCTGGAGAATGACGCCCCAGGGATAGAAGAAGTGGCTGAGACCGAACATAAGGGAAAGTGTACTAACCAGCATGCGCGAGAGCCACGCAAGCGTCAATTGGAACCTCGTATTAATCTGATTAGTAGTTAAGAGCTGTAAAGAGTTTCAGCAAAGATGGTGGTGCGCGAGGCTATTCGCGATACCCTGACTGTCCATTTTATGTAAAGCTACTTGACAGTGCGGTTACTATGCACGTAGGCTCAGGGCGTGGAGCTCGAAGCTTCCCTCTCTTGGCTCGCACTGACTTTGACGCCCGGCATCGCCGCCAGGCTGTCCGCGCGATTGCTGCGTGAATACGGTTCCCCGGAAGGTGTGTTCCGCGCTTCACTCTCGGGCATTGAATCTTGCAACGTGCCGGCTCCTGCGGCCCAGGCCATCTTCAAGAAGCAGATGTTCTGGCGCGCCGAAAAAGAGCTGGACGCGCTTCGCAAGGTCGGCGGGAAGCTGGTGAACTGGAAGGATCCGGAGTACCCTCAGTCGCTTCTCCAGATATACGACCCGCCTGTGATCTTGTACGTTCGTGGAGATGCGGAAATCCTGAATTCACCCAGCCTGAGCATTGTGGGGACGCGACGCCCGACCGTTTATGGCACGCAAATGGCGGAACGCATGGGTCGCGATTTGGCCTCGCGTGGCCTGACCATTGTTAGCGGCCT
>CAYOOS010000600.1:0-2945 GCA_964405585.1 uncultured Acidobacteriaceae bacterium
TGTCGTTCCAAATTTCCGGACCAGTGGTCTTTTCGTGGATTTCCGGGTTCGCCGGATTTTCAAACTGCTGTGGCAGAAAGTAATGCTGCTTGTCCGAATTGTAAATCTCGGTGGCTTTGTTGATCGCGCCCTTCATGCCTTCCGGTCCGGGCGTCAGGATAAGCTTCGCTCCAAACGCTGCCAGGACGCGCCGCCGTTCCAGCGACATCGTCTCTGGCATCGTCAAAGTAATGGCATACCCGCGCGCTGCGGCCACGAATGCCAACGCAATGCCCGTATTCCCGCTGGTCGGCTCCACAATTTCAATTCCCGGCTTCAGCACGCCGCGCTTTTCCGCATCCCAAATCATTGCTGCCCCGATACGACACTTCACCGAGTACGCTGGATTTCTCCCCTCGATCTTGGCGAGCACCGTGGCCTTCGCGCCATCGGTCACTCGATTCAGTTTGATCAGAGGGGTTCGGCCAATGCTTAACGAATTATCCGCGTATACGTTTGACATGAGTGCACTCCAGTGAAGTGAATTTGCCGTATCGGGACGGCCCTCAAATTATAGGTCGGCAGCCCAGGAAATGGGGAGGTTCGCAAGCATCAAAATCTCGCATCGTTCGGATTCATTTTCCTGATGCTTCCAGCCCTTCACTGTTTGACGCAGCACCCCGCATTGCGGTGACACACCTACTCCGATAGAATCCGCCTCGGGAGGCGCCCATGCCTCAACTCTCTGAAAAGCCACGAATTGCCCTCGCCGCCGATCACGCTGGCTTTCATGTCAAAGAAACCATTCGGGAATTTCTGGAAACGGCAGGCTATCCCGTGGACGACCTGGGAACGTGGTCGGAAGAATCAGTGGACTATCCCGACTACGCCAAAGCGGTCGGCGATCATGTCGCCTCTCATAACGATGTCTTTGGCATCGCCGTATGCGGCACGGGCATCGGCATGTCCATCGCGGCGAATAAAGTGCCCGGGATCCGCGCCGCCGTCGCGCACAATGTCGATACCGCTCGCCTGGCGCGAGAGCACAACGACGCCAATGTCCTGGCGATGGGTGGCCGCATAGTCAGCGGCGCCCAGGCCATCGAAATGGTGCAGACCTTCCTGAACACCACGTTCGTCGGCGGCCGCCACGCGCGCCGCGTAGAAAAAATCTCCCAGATCGAATCCGCCGAGCGGGGATAGGCCGCATTCTCTCCAATCTAGAAGCCGTCTCATAAATGCGTTTCGGGAGGGCACGGCTTCAGCCGTGCCGAAAAGCTATCCGAATTCAGGAGGTTTTAACCCCTGTCGGAGGCAGCATCGGAAGTCGAAGGATTTATGAGATAAGTTTGAGTGATTGCGAAAATCTCCACGTGATATTTTCCGTGGCTCTTCATTTGCTCGCCCATCGCCTCTACAGTACACTGGTTTTTCGCGCTATTTCCGCTTAAGGAAACTCAACCATGCTGGTTGTCATGCAGTCTCATGCCACCGATGAACAAGTTCGCGCCGTCTGCGATCGCATCGAATCTCTGGGGCTGAAAGCTCATCCCATCCCCGGCTCAGGACGCACCGCCATCGGCATCACCGGCAACAGCGGCGCGGTGGATCTCGGCGTCCTCGAATCCATGCCCGGCGTGATCGAGTGCATTCCCGTCACCAAGCCCTACAAGTTAGTTTCCCTGGATGTGAAGGAAGAGCCCACCATTGTTCGCATTCCCACTCCGTCAGGCGATGTCTTAGTTGGCGGCGCGCACCTGGCGGTTGTAGCCGGTCCATGCGCGGTAGAAACGGAAGAGCAGTGCCTCGCCATCGCCGAACGTCTGAAACCCACCGGCGTTCGCCTGTTCCGTGGCGGCGCCTACAAGCCGCGCACTTCTCCGTACAGTTTTCAGGGGCTAGGCCTTCCGGGTCTGAAAATTCTCGCCCAGGTTCGCAAAAAATACGGCTTCGCAATCGTTACCGAAGCGATTGACAACGAATCCCTTGACCTCGTCGAGGAGTGGGCCGACGTCATTCAGATCGGCGCCCGCAACATGCAGAACTTTTCTTTATTAAAGCGCGCCGGCCGCGTCAAAAAACCCGTTCTATTGAAACGCGGCATGAGCGCCACGCTCGACGAATTCCTAATGGCCGCCGAATATATCCTAAGCGAAGGCAACTATCAGGTGATGCTCTGCGAGCGCGGCGTGCGCACCTTCTCCGATTTTTCCCGCAACACCCTGGACCTGGCGGTCGTGCCCGCCGTGAAAAAACGCAGCCACCTGCCCATTCTTGTCGATCCCAGCCACGGCACCGGCAAACGCCACAAGGTCCTTCCCCTCTCGCGCGCCGCCGTCGCAGTGGGCGCGGATGGTCTAATGGTCGAGGTCCACCACCAGCCCGAAAAAGCCCTATCCGATGGAATGCAGTCCATCTTGCCCGAGGAATTCGCCGCCTTGCTAGCCGAAGTCCGCCAAATCGCCGCAGTAGTCCACCGCCAAGTAAACTAACCCGGAAAACCCTTGGAGTGCGGCGGCTCGCCGGCGCTTTTAAGGCGTACCAAATTTCACAAAACTGTCCGTCTCCGCCTCCCCGCCTAAACTAGAACCCGCTAGCTAATCCCCACCTTATACCGCGGCCATTCCGACCGAATAGCGTCATGATCAATCACCGGCTCACCCTCGCACTCCACCTCGATAACCGTCGAAGGCGTGTCCGGCGCTTGCACCGGCAACCCCGTCAGCCGCAATGAAAACTCATCCTGCGCAAACGCCACGCTCTGCCCAGTCTTCAGTAGCCGCGCGGATTTCGCTTTCGTCTTCAATCCACCAATCGCCACCACGGTCGCGGGTTGGAAAAATGCCAGCCACTGCGCCGCGGGAGAATCTCCCGGCCAGTAATGCTGGTGAATGTACAGTGTATTTCCGCGCCGCGAATAATTGGCATTCGAGTTCCAACTGTATGACCCTCGCTCCGTGCCATAA
>CAYOOS010000601.1:0-1072 GCA_964405585.1 uncultured Acidobacteriaceae bacterium
AAATACAGAGCCGCAGCGAGAACCGCCGCAAGGAGGCCGCCCGCCAGCCAAACGCGCGATTGCGGGCTCATGGTTGCGTAACTCCTGGCGTTCCCGATGGGACGGGCAAGACGTAGGAAGGTTTGAAGGCCACGATGCCATGGGCGATGGCTTCCGCAACACCCGGCACCATGCGATCGAGATCCGCGCGTTCGGGTACCGTCACGCTGGAAATCTCGACGGCAATGGCGGGAGCGGCGGTGGTGCGCAACTGGCGGACTGGGGCTACGAGCGCGGTATCGGGGGAGCCCCGGAAGCGTTTGGTCAGCTCCGCCTGGACCAGGTCGCCGAGCTTATGGCTCAGGCCAACATAGGGTGCTTGCGCACGGTCCCAGGGAATCAGCCCGGAGGGGTCGGTCGAGAGCGGAATATCGGGGACGACGTAGACGCGCACTGTTCCGGCGATGCCGGTGGAAGCGATGTGGAGCGTCACGAACACGGCGCCATGCTGGGCGTTGGCGCGAGCGGAGCGGTCGTCAAAAGAAGGATTGTCGTTGCCTTCGCGGGTCATCACGACCTGAAAGCCCTGGGCCTCGAGTGCTTTTCGGACTTCGGCGGCGAAGACCAGCACGACTTCACTTTCGCGGATGCCTTCGGTGCCGCGTGCGCCGAGATCGACACCGCCATGCGCGGGATCGAGAACAACGGTAGTGAGCCCGCCGCGAGGAACGAATTGCGTTTGGGCGGGTGGGGGAGTCGCGGATTGCGGGGTCGTGGAAGCAGGCGTTGCGGTTGGTGTCGTGGGCTGAGCCGCAGCTTGCTTGGCCGGAATGCCTGCGGATTGGGGAGTGGTCTGGCTTGCTGCCGTAAGCGCCAGAGACAATGCCCCAGCGAGGAGCGCCACCAGTAGAGTTGTCCGATACCCCACGCCATCTCTCACGTGAAGCAGGATACCAAATCTGAGGGCTTGCTGTGGGTTGGGATTTTTTTCAGACGAAAGATGGACGCCGGCGGCAGACGGCAAGTTTTCTATCTCGGTTGAGATCCTCGCGAATGGAGTGAAATTCCGGGAGTGTCGCGCCTACGGCGCTTG
>CAYOOS010000601.1:1172-2940 GCA_964405585.1 uncultured Acidobacteriaceae bacterium
AGGAATCCAGCCACAATAATGATGGCGCCGAAGGCCAAGCCATTCATGCCGAGGATTGTTTCGCTGCCGCTTTCGACCACGGCGAGGATGAGGAGGGCCAGGGGGAAGATCCCGCAGGTGACAGCGCCCGCCATGCCGCCGGGAACGCGGAACTCCCTGCGAAGCTTGGGCTCGCGGATGCGCAATGCCACCAGGGTGACAAATTCCAGCATTAGCGCCGCGCCGTAGAGCATGATGTCCAGCGTCACCAGACGCCGGAAGCCCAAGCCTAGGCAAAGGGCCCAGCAGGTGGCCAGGACGACGATGGCTACCCATGGCGTGTGGTTCTTGCGGGTAACCTTGCCGAAGATCTTCGGCATCATGCCGTCGCGGGCCATGGCCAGCGGCAAGCGGGAATAGCTCATGACCAGGGCATTGAACATGCCAAAGGCGCTCATCATGCCGCCGATGGTTACGGCGAAGCGGAGCCACTCGAAGCCCAGAATCTTGCCGCCCAACTGCCCGGCGACAGCGGCCCACGAACCGTCTTCGGCGAACGCCGAGGCGGGTGTCCCGGTAAAGTAGACAGCCAGGAAGGGCAGAACGTACGTGAGTGAGACTAGGATTACCGCGGCGATCATGGCCTTCGGGTAGGTCCGCTGGGGACGTTCGACTTC
Organism: uncultured Acidobacteriaceae bacterium; assembly: GCA_964405585.1. Lineage (GTDB taxonomy): Bacteria > Acidobacteriota > Terriglobia > Acidiferrales > UBA7541 > Acidiferrum. The sequence continues at coordinate 1,829 of CAYOOS010000601.1, forward strand.
CTGCGCGATGGTGGAGGCGTTGTCCCAGCCCATGTAATTCCACATGGCCACGAGGACTGCTCCAAGCAAGCCGATGCTGACGCCTGCCGAAGCAGCGTGCGGCTCCGTGAAGGTGGCGGTCCTGGCAGGCGAAAGCAGGACAACCAGTCCGAACGGCAGGGACAGCAAGAAGAAAAGCCACAGCGAAGTGATGCCCACCACACGGATACCGGCGAGATTCAGGGCTGCGCATGTAACCACTACAAACAGGCCCGCGTAGATGCCGCGATTGCCTTCGCCAAACCAAGGAGTCATTTGCTTCAGGTAAAACACGAAGAGCGTTGGGTAAATCGCCATATCAAAGATGCTCGCGGCCAGGCTCAGCCACGCTTCCTGAAAGCCCCAGAAATTTCCCAGACCCCGGCGCACCCAGGCGTAATAACCGCCTTCGGCAGGGAGAGCGCTGGAGAGTTCACCGATCATGAAAGCGGTTGGCAGGCACCAGAGAACCGGAAGGAAGAGAAGAACGAGAATTCCACGGCCGTAACCCGCCCCGGAGATGATGGACTCCGTCCCATAGGTGCCACCAGACACCATGAAGAAGGTGGCAGCAACCAGCGGCCAAAGAGTCATCTTGGCGATCGCTTTTTTCGCGGTGGGAAGTGCTTGCGTGGGGATTTGTGCGGGGAGCGAAATAGTGCTCAATTTTTTTCTCTCGTCCTCCTTAATGGACGCTCACTCTCGAAGCTTGGAGCGAGGTCGCCATTTGCAGAATACATTCTCTGCACACACACGCAACAAAAAAATGCATGCGAAGCAAAAATTTTTTCGACTAGCCACCGTACTTTCGTACAGTCGTTGGGTGTGGCGGCGCCTCAACAACCGGCGCGGGCGCGGCTCGGCGACTCGGTGGACATCGTTTCCGCGTGGCGGTTCTGAGCCGGGGGCGCGAGTGTGTTAAAATCGGAGGTTTGCTTGGCACTTATTTTTTGTACTGGAGTCTTGAGCATGAAGCTTCGTCTGATGGTTTTGCTCTTGGTGGTCGGCTTGGGGAGTTCCATTACCGGAGCGCAGCAGGCTGCGGCGCCTCGGGCGTTGGGCGTGGACGACCTGTTCGGTTATCGGGAGGCGCA
>CAYOOS010000602.1:0-2423 GCA_964405585.1 uncultured Acidobacteriaceae bacterium
CCGAACGGAGACGGGCCGAGCGTGAACATGTTCGGGAAAATCATTGTCGGCATTCCGGGGAAGGAACTGCTCAAGGGCGAGGAAATTCCCAGTTGTGAAGAAGTGATGGGCTGCGAAGGTTTGCCGGGGCCGTAAATCGTGCTCCAGCCGAATCGCACTTCGTTCAGCCACTGATTCGAGATGACGGAGGAAACTCCTAGGGAGAGCAGCTTCTGGCCAATGTCTTCCTGTGCCGGCCAACCCGGCGCTTGCAGCGGGTTGCCATCGCCAAACGTATCGTATAGCGCTTGCAGGGTGCGGTTATTCGCATAGAAAAACTTGCCGAAGAAGTGGTTCGCCTTGCTCAGTTTGACATCCAGATTCGTGTTGAACTGATCTTCTTTGTATGTAGAGTTGGAGGGAATCGTCACGGCAACCGGGTTACCCGGATTGCCTGGAGTGCAACCCGCGCCCGTGGTCACGCCCGGGACCCCGGGAATCATATATTGTCCGTTGGGAAGCTTGGCTTGCAATGCAGCTGATGCCACCGGGTCCACGTAGCCACCCAAGCCGTAACAAACGGAAAAAGCAGCCAGGGACGCGGCATCGCGCTGCGAACCCAGGTAGGCCGGGAGAAACATCGTGGAGAGCGAATTGGTCAGCGAGGTGCCATTTGTTTCGCGTGTCCCTTGATAGGAAATAAAAAACCACGCGCGATCCTTAATCACGGGTCCGCCCAGCGTGCCGCCAAACTGGTTGCGGTTATAGGTGGGCCGCGCGGTGCCTTCCGCGTTCAGGAAGAAGTTGTTGGCGTCCAGGTCGGTATTGCGGATGAACTCATAGAGATCCCCATGGAACGCGTTGGTGCCGGATTTCGTAACGGCGGCCACATTGCCACCCGCGTTCCGCCCCTGCGAAGCATCGTACATGCTCGTCTGCACGATGAATTCCATCAACGTATCTATGGCGGGGACGGCGAGATTGGGAGTTGATCCTGTTCCAATCGAGTTCGCATCCACGCCATTGATAATCACGCTGTTGGAAAGCGAACGCTGGCCGTTGACGTAAATGGCGGCATCCCCGCGGCCCAAATCGGAGGAGTTCTGCAGCGAGCCCGAGGTCCCCGAGGTCAGCGTCAATAGTTGCTGGAAGTTGCGCGTGGGCAAGGGCAATCCGTTCACCTGATTTTCTTCGATGACCGTGCCGCGCGAGGAGCTTTCCGTCTGCACCAGCGGCGTTTCGGCGGTGACGGAAATCGTGGCCTGCGAAGTGGCCACTTTCAAGCCCACATCCACCACCGTGCTTTCCGTAATCTTCGCGGCAATGCCTTCCAGTTTCGCCACCGCGAAGCCGCTCGAGGTCACTTCCATCCGGTACGTCCCCGGTTCCAGAAGTGCAAACGTGTAACGTCCATTGCCCCCGGTTTCGGTTTCCCGCCGCACACCGCCGTCGCTGGTTAACGCGACTTTGGCGCCTACCACCAAGCCACCGCTCGGGTCCGTCACCACACCCACGATTTGCCCCGTGGTGGCCGTTTGTGCTGGAGTCATCGACGTCATGAAAAAGAGGATGCTGGCAGCCGCCAGCAGGGTCGCGATCGTTCGCATGTGCATCTTTTCTCCTTAGTTTGGTAATCAGTTACGGTTTTGAAGCTCGGCCCTTTCCACTGCGGGTATACAGCCGGACAAACTGCTCGACCGCCTCCTCGTCGCTCACGCCTAGATGGCGTTTCGCGCCGAAGAGTTCCTCGACCAAAAAATACGTGACGAACTGCAGGTACAACGTGACGTAGGCAAATCCGGGTTGCACGTTTTGCGGGAAGGGAATCGGTGACTTCTGGAACAACGCCGTCGAGAAGTTCCGCAGCCCTCCCGCAATTTCCCGATAACTGTTCTGGAAGTGCTTGTGGCGGAACTCCACGACGTCCACGTACATCAGCCGCCAGTAGTCCAGGTTCTCCGAAACAACGCGGCCCACAGCCATGCCCAGCTTCTTCAGCGATTCCGGGTCTGGCGATTTCATCAAGGGGATCAACACTTTCTGCCGTTGGCCTTCCATCTTCTGTTCCATGTGGTGGACCAGATCGATGAAGATCTCTTCCTTGGTGGGGTAGTAGAGGTACAGCTTGCCCATGGAAACGCCGGCGCCATGCGCGATTTCGCGAACCGTGGTGCCGTGAAATCCCTGGCGGGTAAATAGTCGGAGGGCGGCGCGTTCGATCTTGAGCTTGTTCTTGGAAACGGTGCGGTCCAGAAGCTTCGGCATATCCGGCCTTTTTCTAGTTAACCAAAACGAGCGCTCGCTCTACGGCGGGGGATTCTAAGACTCTGGCCAGTGGCTGTCAAGGGGCAAAATAGGGCGCGGAATTTGGGGCGCCACTCCGGCCCCCTCTCCAAGTCTCCGTCTTTCTTTTGTAGTGGCCGGTCTTCAGACCGGTTCTTGGG
>CAYOOS010000602.1:2433-2926 GCA_964405585.1 uncultured Acidobacteriaceae bacterium
TTATCTCGCCGAGCGGTCATCGTCGGGCCTGGGAATCCACTCCAAACCTTTTCAAGCAGACCTCGTCGAACGAGTTGAGCAAGAATCCGGCGTGCAATGATATGATGCCCGCAATTGGTTCTTTTACCGGATGACTGTCTGCCGCATCGCTGTCGGGAGCACCCGGCGGCCCAAACTGAACGCCGTTGCCGAAGCTGCCACACTCTTCAAAGGATTGCTCGCTCCAGAGACAATCCTGGAGATTCAGGGCTACGAGGTGGAGAGCGGCGTCAGTCATACGCCTTCTTCGCGGGAAGAACTGATGCGCGGGGCACGGCAAAGGGCGGAAGCTCTCGTCGAGCGCTTGCGGGCCACCAAGCAGCCCGCGGATTATTTTGTGGGCCTGGAAGGCGGCCTGGATGTGGCCACGGAGAATGGCACGCGATGCGTCCTGCTGGAGAGCTGGGCCTACGTAACCAATGGGGCTCGCGGGCACTTCGGATGCTCGGGCAGT
>CAYOOS010000603.1:0-2922 GCA_964405585.1 uncultured Acidobacteriaceae bacterium
ATGAGTGGAAGCGTTGCTAGGTCACAAGGGGCGCATCGGCGACGCCGGCCAGGCCAAACACTCGTTGATAACGCGCAACCTCTTCGCGTGGTCCCAAAGCTTTATGGAAGTTGTCGGAGAGCTTTACTGCCGGCTTGCCATTAACTTCGTGGAGCTTGCATACCAGGCTCAGGGGATCAAAATCGCGGTCGCGCTCAGAATCGCAATCGCGAAAATCGTTGGTCAGCAAGGTGCCCCAGCCAGCGCTGAAGCGGATGCGTTTTTGCGGCAGCCATTTTCGTTCATCGAGAAAGTCACTGGCCTGACGAAAATCCGCGGGGGTAGCGCCGTTGCGAATCGTCCCGGAAAAATAGGCGTGTAAACCCAGAATCGTGTTCACGTCGAGGGAGTCCGAGGCAATAAAAAGTTTTTGCAGCGGGTCGCGCCCCCTCTGCTGCAGCCAGGCAATGTACTCGTCGCCTGCGAGGAAGGGATCTTTGCTGTCGGCGCGCTGCCCGGTCCAGTCCGCCACCCAATCGGGAGCGTTGCCAAGAAACGCAGTTGTGCCAAAGGTGTCTGGCAGCAGGATGAGCAACTCGCCCTGGTAGGTTTCCTGCCAGAGCTCAAGCAAGCGATAGGGTGATGCCTTGAGTTCTTCGTCATTCTGGGCCATTGCCGCCAAGGCCATGGGCAATTCATGCGCATTTGTACCGATGGCTTCCAAGTCGTGTTTATAAGCCAGATAAGCGTTGGAAGTTCCGGTAAAGTTGTTGCCGAGCATGTCGCTCATGGCCTTCACGACATATTCCTGCCAGAGGAAGCTGTGGCGCCGCCGTGTCCCGAAATCGCTCACGCGCAAACCCGGGACGCCGCGCAACTTTTCCATCTTGTCCCAGAGCTTCGTTTTTGCGCGAGCGTAAAGAACATCGAGTTCGAGTTCGCTCAGAGACTTCAGGTTTGCACGTGTCTTCAGCTCGCTGATTGCCGAAAGCGCGTAAATTTCCCACATCGTCGTTTGCGTCCAGAGGCCGCGAAACACTAGGGAGATCTGGCCATCATGAACGGACAACTCATAATCGGAGAGGCGGAAGTCGCGCTCGAGCCAGTCGAGAAACGCCGGCTCGAAGATACCGCGCAGGCCATAAAAGGTGTTTCCTGCCAGCCAGATCAGTTCGGATTTGTGGAACCGCAGCTTTTTTGTTTCCTCCAACTGTTCCCGGAGTTCATCGATTTCGAGCAAATCGCCAAGACGGACCTCGACGGTGCGATTGATAAATGAAAAGGAGGTTTCCACCTTTGGAAAGCGCTTCCAGATGAACTGGAGCATGAGAAGTTTGTAGAAGTCGGTGTCGAGCAGGGACCGTGTAATCGGATCGAGTTCCCAATTATGGTCATGGGCGCGCCGCGCAAGGTTGATGATCACGATGTCCCCACTTTACTTCAATTTGGATGCGCGAGTCAGCCTTGTGATATTCCCCGAGAGCAGGCCCACAATGCGACCCAAGGGGGAGTGCGCTATACTCAAAATATCTCTTGTTACGCGCCAATCCAGGAACTTCGCGCTCCCGAATGAGTCCTGATGTGCGTGGACTAGGCCGATGAATCATACGTTCGTCATTCTAACTGTTCTGGCGTACCTGCTCAGCTTGAGCTTGTACGTGCAATTCTTGTACACCGGCAAAGAGCTGACGGGGCGCCTTGCTACCTTGCTGATGTTCCTGGGGTTAGGCACGCACTACCTCGCCCTGCTGATCAGCGCCCGGGCCAGCCACACCGTCCCTTACCATGACCTGCAGGGGGCGATGTCCCTGTTTGGCTGGCTGCTGGCGGTGACCTATCTTTGCCTGGAGATCTACCACCGACAGCGGACCGTGGGCGCGTTTGTGATGCCGGTCATCCTTATTTTCTTCTTTACCGCGAACTTGATGCCGGCGCGGCCGCACACGCCTTCGCCCGTGCACGGCGTGGTGTTTGCGCTCCATGTTACGTTAAGCATCCTGGCGTATGCGGCTTTCGCCCTTTCCTGCGTGCTCAGCCTGATCTATCTGGGCGAGGAACGACTGCTGCGCATACGGCGGCTTGGTGAGGTGGTCTGGCGGTTGCCGCCGCTGGAGCTCCTGGAGCGCATGAGCCATACCAGCGTGATGGTCGGTCTGATCACCATCCTGATCGGCACGTCGCTGGGATTTATCGCTGTGGACCGCAACCTTGCGGAGCACTACTCGTATTTCGATCCGAAGTACATCTTTACGGTATTCGTGCTTTTGCTGTACATCGTTTATTTCCGGCTGGCGCGCACGGCGGCGTGGCGTGGGGCGCGCGCGTCGAAATTGTGCGTCTTCAACTTTGTTCTGGTGGTAGTGAACTTCTGGGTGGTGAATCTGTTTTTTTCGCAGCATCACCGGTACTTTTAGGAGCGCGCGGAACACGGCATGGAGATCGTTCTCGTCGGCCTGAACTTCCGAACGGCGCCTGTAGAGGTGCGGGAGAAGGTGTCTTTCTCCGCCGAGCAGGCACAACGTGCCGCCGAGGAGTTGCGCGCGCAGGGGATTCTCGAGGAAACGCTGGTCCTTTCCACATGCAATCGCAGCGAAGTTTACGGTGTTCACCCCACTGCAAAGCGCGCTTCGGCTGCCGCGCTCTCCAATTTTCTCAGCGCATTTCATTCGATACAGCCCGAAGTTCTCAGCGCTTCCCTGTATCACCACTACGATCATGACGCCGTACGGCATCTCTTTCGCGTTTCTGCCGGGCTGGAATCCATGCTCCTGGGGGAAGCGGAGATTCTCGGCCAGGTCCGCGAAGCATATCTTCGCGCTCACGCCACGCACGTTACCGGCCCGGTGCTGAACCGCCTGTTTCAAGGTGCGCTGGAAATTGGCAAGCGTGTTCGCGCGGAAACCGAACTTGGCACGCGGCCCATGGGCGTGGCTTCCGCTGGCA
>CAYOOS010000604.1:0-1489 GCA_964405585.1 uncultured Acidobacteriaceae bacterium
CATGGTGCAGGCCGAGTCGGCCACCACGCCGCTGCCCAAGGAATATCTGCCGTAACCGAGGCAAGCCTGAAAGAAGCGAGCCCGGCACGGGCGGCTGCGCGAGCGATTTGCGGAGCTGCTCTGCTGTAGCGTTGAATATCGTACTGCATTAGAAATATGAATTCATCGGCCGGTTACCGCTGGTTAAATTCTGCACTATCGCGGATAGCGCTCTTCGCTGCCTCCCTCATGCTGTGGCGAGCGGCCGGCGCGTGATGTGTGCGGCTCTTCATCGAAGCATCGTGCGCGCGCTGAGCAATGCGGTGGCTCGATGATGGACGCAGCATATCCCATCGGCTGTACGGGCTATGGAGCCGGCCTGGCAAATCTACGAGGGCTGTAAATCATCGAGCAGAAAACCTCCTAAAGTACTCTCAAAACTTCCTCCCAACGAACAGTAGAATCGTGCGGAGATATCAATATCATCGTGATAAGAATGCACTCGTGGAATTGTCGGTTATCCGTTATAACGAGTAAGGGGTCTATGCTTTTGTGGAAGCCTTGATGCCTCATGCAATTCAAATTCCTAAAGGGAGGAGACAAACAATGAAGCCAGCCATACGAAGCGGCGCGCGACGATGGCCGCCTATCAACCTGGGCGGCACATGGCGAGTGTGTCGATTGTCCGCGGTCGCCGTGCTTTATGTGAGTGCGATCGGTGTTTCTGAGGCTCAGAACGATACCGGAGCTGCGGCGTTCGAACGACTTAGTGCATTGGTTGGGGACTGGTCTGGTTCGTTCGAATGGAGTGGCGCCCTTAGCGGTAGCGGCGCGATGAACGCCACATACTACGCGACGGGGAATGGATCGGCTATCGTTGAGAATCTCATCGTGGGCGGAGTTCCGACAATGACGAGTGTATATCATCTTGACGGCGCGGACTTGAGAATGACGCACTACTGCGCGGCGCGCAATCAGCCACGGTTGAAAGCGAACAAGATCGATAACGCGCAGGGGATATTGGATTTCTCGTTCGTGGATGCGACTAATCTCAGTTCACCGGACGCTCCCCATGTTTACGGAGTTGAAAGGTGCTTCCTCGACGCCGACCACACTATTCTCACGTTTCTTTACGAAAGCGGCGGCAAGCGGAGTAAGGAGCGCATTGACTTGAAGCGGGTTCCCGCAAGGCCCGCTGTCAACGGTAAGGAATAAGGCGAACAGGGTGTGGAGGTATCGCTGTCTCCAAGTAAACTCTTCATTTATGAAGCTACGCCCGGTTCACGCCCGTCTGCTCCTGTTCCTGTTTTGCGCTGCATTCGCCTCGGCGCAGACTCCGTCAAAGATCGCCACGCCCAAAGAAGCGCTCGGAATCAACCTCGGCGACGACTTCATGATGGCCACCTGCAGCCAGTTCGAGATCTATTGGAAGAAAATCTCTCGGAATGCGACCGCTGCAAGCTGGTGGACATCGGCCCGACAGAAGAGGGGCGTCATCAGTACATGATGA
>CAYOOS010000604.1:1589-2917 GCA_964405585.1 uncultured Acidobacteriaceae bacterium
GAAAGCTCGGCCACTACCAGGAAATCTCGGCGCGGCTGGCGCACGCCCAAGGGCTCACCGACGATTAGGCGCACGCTTTGGCCCGCGAAGTCAAAGCCCTGGCGTCTGATCGACGGTGGATGACGGAGGCTTGCATGCGAGCGAAACCGTCTTAAATGCCAGGGAAGCAGGGGAAACTGGCCGAAGGATTGCCGCTCCCGACATCCTGCCGGCCACGATTCAGCATGCCAACGGAACGTTGTACGCCAGCGGTCTTGCGTTCTCGCTGGAAGAGGAACGGCAACCGAAGATTTGGAAGAGCAGAGTGACGAGCGGCGAAGAGCGGCTGATCGCCACCATGCCGGGGACGCTCTTCGCGCTTTTTCGAAAAGGAGGATAGACATGGGAATTCGTGACCCTCAGGAATTTCTCCGGTATTTCGGAAAAGTCCATCAGCGCACGATGAATGTCGTCAGGGCTATTCCACCCGATAAGGTCGATTGGGGATTCCGCCCGGACAAATTTACGCTCGGCGATCTGGTGCGCCACATTGCGGCATCGAATGGATACATTTTTCTCGAAGTTGCGAAAGGTAACCGCAGCTGTTACCACGGATGCGGCAAGGAATACGGCGCGAGCTACGACGAAATCGTCGCCTTCACCGAGCGGTTGCATCGCGAGGCGATCGAAACGCTTTCCCACTTCACAGCTGAAGATCTGCAACGCCGCTGCACCACTCCCGACGGCGCTTCCATCCCGGTGTGGAAGTGGCTGCTCTCCATGGTGGAGCACGAAATCCATCATCGCGGCCAGATTTATATTTACCTTTCGCTGCTCGAAACACCGGCTCCGCCGATCTACGGACTCACTTCCGAGCAAGTCTGGGAGCGCAGCATTCGTCCTGATCGCGAATAGCAGGATCGTGCGGAGCCGTCAATATCATTGTGAGAATAATGAACTTGTGGAATTGTCGGTTCTCCGTTATAAAGAGTAAGGAGTTTATACATTTGTGGAAACCCTCACGCCTCACGCGATGCAAATAACCCACGCGACATGCGTTCAGGAGCTGGTAAAACTTGACCTTCGTTGTTAAGGGGGTTGCCCTGGTCGCGCGCCTCGCGCCTGTTCGCAAGAGAATGAGTTTTCAGAAGAACGTGCAAGCTTGAGAACACAACCCGGAACATGGGTCACACGGAGAATGACATGCGCACTGGTTCGGTTTCGCATTCCTTGCTGATGTTTATCGCTGGCGGCACGGCCTCCCTGATACTGGCTGCGGGATCTGCGCGCGCTGCGCCGCTCGCGCAGTCCGATCTGGTGGAGTTCGAGAAGATGACCTGGGTGGAAGT
>CAYOOS010000605.1:0-2907 GCA_964405585.1 uncultured Acidobacteriaceae bacterium
GGACGGCGGTGGCGGCTTGCAGGCCGATCTGCAAATCGCTGATGTCCGAGATGCGCCCGATCAACAGTGGTCCGAGGGCGCCGAAGAGTTGCGTGGCAAACATATACACGCCGATGGCAGTGGCATGAGCGCGTTGCGGAGTGAGATCGTGAAGCACCGCTGTGGTTGGTCCGTGATACCAGGACATGAAAAAGGTGGCAACGAAGAAGCTCGAAAGCACCATCCATTTTTCGTCTGACTGGATAGCCAGAAGCAGGAACGGCGTGGCCAACAGGAAAGCTCCGGAGATGACCAGGATGCGGCCGTACTTCAGCCGCCGCTGAAGGCGGTCCGCAATGTAGCCCCCCGAAAGGACACCCAGAACCGAAGAGAGCAGGGCAACGATAGCCAAAGAAAGGGCAGCCTCCTTAAGGCTGAAATTCTTGTAGTTCATGGCGTAATCAATGCCCCAGGTGACGAACGAAACCGTGGTAAACGTGATACAAATGCCCGCGGCGATCATGGCGACGAAAGCGGGGACGCGAAGAAGTTCCCAGATACTGACGGTTTCGGAGCGAGGACGCCGCTGAGGTTCCTTGAGTTTGAGGGCGGAGAGTCCGGGAAGTATTCCGATGACGCCGATAATGATGAAGGCGTGTTGCCAGCCGTGACGCGCTCCCATAATACCGCCAAGAGCAAGACCGGAGACGCTACCAAGAATCATGCCGGAGGCAAAAACAGCCTGTGCCATGGCGCGGTTGGCCTTCGAGAAGGAATCGGAAATCAGGGACTGCGCGGCGGGTGCGTAAGCAGCCTCGCCGATGCCCACGAATCCCCGAGCTACGAAGAGCAGGAAAAAAGTTGGAGCAAAACCGCTGGAGATTGCAGCGAAGCTCCAGAACAAGACGCCCCCGGCAATAATCTTGGGTTCGCTAAAACGGTCGGCCAGGTAGCCAAAGGGTATGCTGGTGATCGCCAGAATAACCAGAAGTACGAAGGGCAGGGAACCGAGCCATGTGTCGCTTACGCCAAAATGCTGGCGGAGCAGAGGAAGCAGAGGGAACAGCACCTGGCGATCGGCGAAGTTGACAAAATTGATTAAAGCAAGTACAGCAAGGAGACGGGCCTGCGCGAACGTGAACGGGATTTTGCGAAATGGCATACCGTCTTGAAATCCTCGCGCGGACGACCGGGAAACCTGAAAGCCCCAAGGGACGCGCCTGTACACGAATCTGGTGGATTATATAACGCAGATGACACAAGCCAAACGAGATACAACGACGAGTGACCGGTTAACCACGGTGCTTTCCTACGGGGCGCTGCTTCTGCTGGGGTACCTTGTTTTCGAGATTGTGTCGCCATTTTTGAAGCCGCTGGTGTGGTCGGCAGTTTTGGCGATTTTCTTTTACCCCGTCTATGTGAGGCTCTTGCGAAAGATGAAGCCGACTTGGGCGGCGGTGCTATGCACCGTGGGAGTGACAGCGCTCTTGATTGTGCCGGCCGTGCTGGTGCTGCTGTACGCGGCCCGCGAGGCGGTTGTCGCATCAGCTCGAGTACAGGAAGTGATCAATACGGGTTCGGTGGGACTACCGGCGCATTTGTCGGATTGGGTAAATGCGCGGCTCCCGGAATCCTGGCAGGGCGTGGACGTGGTTGGGCCGTTGCGTCAAGGAGCGCAAAAGGTCGGAGCGTATCTGGCGGAAAGCGCGGGGTCATTGTTGAGGAATGTATTTTCGTTCCTCGTGAACCTGTTCATCCTGTTGTTCGCGCTGTTTTTCATGTTTCGTGATGGCGAACAGCTGGTGCGCGCGTTGCGCCACCTGATCCCGTTCGATGCCGACATCCAAAAAGACATGATCGAGGAGTCACGGGACCTGATTTTTGCCAGTGTGGCAGTCGCCATCTTAATCGCAGTGATCCAGGGGACCCTTGGCGGGGCGGCGTTTGCAATCACAGGGCTGGGCACACCGGTGTTCATGGGGGTGCTGATCGCATTCTGTTCGATCATCCCGGTGGTGGGTTCGGCGCTCATATGGATTCCGGCGGCGGTGTGGTTGGGAATTAACGGGCACTGGGGCAAGGCAGTGCTTCTGGTGGCGATCTGTGGAGGCATTGCGGGGGTAGTGGATAGCCTGGTGCGGCCGCTGCTGATGCGTAATCGGACGCGGTTGAACGATCTGCTGCTATTTATCAGCATTCTGGGCGGTTTGGACGTGTTCGGCCTGCTGGGGTTGGTGGCCGGACCAACAATCATGGCGGCGGCGCTGGGAGTTTTCCGGGTGTACATGGTACACCGCGAGAAAATGGAGAAGGAGCTGCGTAACTGAAAGCGTAACGGGCGGGGTAAATTCCGCGCGAGGTACAGCGCGCTGTGCTAGAGTACGCCCTCGAATGGGTATAACAACCGAAAAGCCAATGAGCATGCCGATCGAATTGCCTCCCGAAAAGTTGCGGTGGCGCTGCGAGCTTTCGCGCGTCCCGTTTGAAACAACCGCGCAAGCGCAAAAGCGCGAAGGATTCGTCGGACAGGAACGCGCATTGCGGGCGCTGAAGATGGGCGTGGAGCTGTCCGCGCCGGGTTACAACGTGTTTGTGTGCGGGTTGGCAGGAACCAGCCGCGGCGGAACAATCGCGCAAATGATTGAAGATTTGCATCCGGCCACCAAGCCTTCGCTGGACCGGTGCTACGTCAACAATTTCAAGATCCCAGACCGGCCACGGCTGCTCTCTTTACCGCGCGGCTCCGCGAATGTGTTCAAGAAAGATATGCAGGCGGGAGTGGATTTCCTGCGGCGGCGGATTCCGCAAGTGTTTGAAGGCGAACCGTTCCAGTGGCAAAAGGGACGCATCGTCGAGCGATTTTCCGTGCGCGAGAAAGATTTGATGGACGATTTCACGCGGCGGATTGCCCGCGAGCAGTTTGCGCTG
>CAYOOS010000606.1:0-2902 GCA_964405585.1 uncultured Acidobacteriaceae bacterium
ATGGTGCGCCTCCAGAACGCGCAGCACCTCGCGTGCCAGTTCCGGTTCCGACTCGCCGTTATAGCGCAACTCGAAATGCGCGCTCTCGTTTTCCCGGTAGTTCGCCTCTTCCTGAATGTCTCGTTGCACTTTTTCCAGTGCTGCTTGTACATCCGCATCAGGATGTATGGTCTGCGCTTTTTCCCAATCCTTCTTTGCGGAGTCCAGCCGGTTCATCCCGTAGTATGCCCACCCTGACAGCTTGTACACATCGCCATTGTTTGGCGCCAGCCGCTTGGCGCGCTCCAGATACTCCAGCGCTTCCCGGAATTCGTTTCGCTGTAATTGAATATAGGCAACATTCATCAGGAATACCGGTTGCCCCGGCACATAGGAAGCCGCCGCTCGAGCATCGCCCAGCGCGTGCTCCAGATCCCCTTTTGAGAGTTCAAACTGGGATGCTGCGTGGTGCGCCAGCGCCGCGCGTTCATTGGCATTCGCAATGCCCCCGTGGGCTTCGGTTTCCAGACGCGTGATGTATTCCCGGTCGATTGCTCCGTCGTGCACCGCGCCATGATCAATCTCCGCCGCGCCCGCCGTCGGCTCCATCGCGGGCGGCGCCATATTCAGACTCGCGGCCGCCTCTGCGGGCGATTCCGTCACCGGCAGCAAGCCGCCTCTTTCGATGTGGTCCACGATGGATTTTGGCAACGCCATTTCCCCCGCGGGGGTTTCGTAGCGCACCTTATCCCCATCCTCCACCACGTTGTAGGCTACGATCTTCCGGCCGTTCTTCAGGACGATCTTGTCCGCGCGCGCGGCCGCTGCCGCCAGCAGCATACCCGCCAGCAGAAGCGCAATCCGTCTTGCTTTCCATCCTCGCCGCATCTTCTTATCTTATGCCGCCAGAGAGTTCTCCCCACCTCGGCCTTGTTCCTTCATGCCGAATATGACTACACTCGTTTGGTGAGATTATCTGCCGCCTCGCTCCTTCTTCTCCTTTCGTGGCCAGTCACTTGTCCCGCCGCCGGGCCTTCGTCCCGTGAACTTCTCGCTTCCCTCAACGCGCTCTCCCCTGATTCGCAAAACGTTTACACCGTCTCTGCCCAGGATCGCATCGAAATCCGTCATGGCGATGTCGTCCTCTCCTTTCAGGAAGGCCGTTTTGCCTTCTATACCCCTTTCGAAGGTCGCGTCACCGGATTTGTTTTTTCTGGCCTCGGTCATGTTCTTTCCCTTCCTCACGATCCTTCGGAAAAGCAGCAGATGGCCCGCTTCCTCGGCGCGCCTGTCCTTGATCAGCAATTCGTCTCCGCCTATATTCGCTTTACCGATGACACCGCCAGCGATCTCCTCTCTCAATTCCAGCGCGCCGGCCTTCAGCCCTCACCCAACCCCTCCTTTATCACTTCCTGGGAGCCCAATGTCGCGCGCCTGAATCCCACACACTCTTTCCGCATCCTCCTCGAAAAATTTTCCTCCGCCCCCAGGCATTTTTTCCATGCGGGGATCGATGGCGTAGTCACCGGCCCGTTTGACGTCCTCGCCGACGATCTGCGCCAAGAAAATCTCTTGATCGGGCAGCCCCGCACCGTCGACAAAACCACCTCTTACGACGTCTGGACCTCCCACACTCTTCCCGGTTTTTCTCCCCCGCCGCTTGACTTCACCGCCTTGCGCTACCACATCAACACCTCCATCAATTCCGACAACTCCCTCGATGGAAATACTTCTGTCAATTTCCGCTCTCTTACCGGCTCTGCGCAGTTCCTCTTCTTCCAACTTGCGCGCACCCTCAAGGTTGCATCCGTTTCGCTCGATTCCGGTACTCCTCTCGCTTTTTTCCAGAACGAAGGACTCACCGGCAAGGAACTGCGTTACCGCGGTGAGGATTCCCTCTGTGTCTTCCTTCCCAATCCTCTGCCGCCGGGCGCGACCTTTACTCTGAATTTTCGCTATCGCGGCGACGTCATCGAAAATGCCGGAAACGCCGTCCTCTATGTGGGCGAGCGCGATAGCTGGTTCCCCCATCACGGAGACACCTCCGAATTCTCTCTCTACGATATGACCCTGCGCTGGCCCAAGCGTCTCCGCCTTGTCGCCACCGGCGAAAAATCGGAGGAACGTGAAGACGGTGACTTCCGCGTCGCCCGCTGGCAAACGGATCAGCCCGTCACGGAAGCCGGTTTCAATCTCGGTGAATACGCTGTTGCTTCCATTGCCTCCGAAAATCATTCCATCGATGTCTACGCCAATAAACAACTCGAAGCAGCTATCCTCTCGCAGTTAACGCAATCTTCCATTCAGATCGTTCCCGTCCTCCCATTCCCCGGCGCAGACTCCGCCGCTCGCCTCTCCGCCGCTCCCCCTCCCCCAAGCCCTGCCGAAGCCCTTAAACGCCTGGCCCACGACATCGATTCCTCCATACATTTTCTCGAACAGTATTCGGGCCCCTTCCCGTTTCGCCATCTCGGCGTCTCGCAAATTCCCGGCACTTTCGGGCAAGGCTGGCCGGGACTCCTCTACATCTCCACCTACTCCTTCCTCTCTCCCGAGGCCCAGCGCCGCGCCGGCCTCAATTCCAACGCCCAGGAACTCTTTACCCAGGTCGTCCCTTTTCACGAAGCCGCTCACCAGTGGTGGGGCAATGTCGTTGGCTGGTCCAGTTATCGCGATCAATGGATCAACGAAGCCATCGCTAACTATCTCGCGATGCTCTTTGCTGATTCTGGCAAGAATCCTGACCATATCCTCCACGTTTGGCTCGACCGCAATCGCAAGCGTCTTCTTACCAGAGATGACGGCGAGGATCTCCCTCCTGTCGAGACTGGTTCACTCATCATGGGCTTGCGCCTCTTCTCCTCCAAATCCGCCTCCGCCTACGACGAGGTCATTGAACACCTGCTCGGCAAGAAGCCGCCAC
>CAYOOS010000607.1:0-973 GCA_964405585.1 uncultured Acidobacteriaceae bacterium
CTAGCGGGCTGGAAGAGATTCTGCTGAGCTATCCGGGAGTGGAAGCCATCACGGTGCAGCGGCTGGCGCATGAGCTGTACGAATTGAAAGTGCCGTACCTGCCGCGTCTCATGACGGAAATCGCGCACAGCCGCACGGGGATCGATATTCATCCCGGTGCGGCAATTGACGAATCGTTCTTTATCGATCACGGAACCGGCGTGGTGATTGGGGAAACGGCCACGATTGGCAAGCACGTGACGCTCTATCATGGCGTTACTTTGGGCGCGTTCAATCCCACGAGCCAGCGCGATTCCGATGGCGGGTTGGTGCGCGGCCCGGCAAACAAGCGCCACCCGGATATCGAAGAAGGCGTCACCATTTATCCGGGGGCCACGATTCTTGGCGGCGACACGCGCATCGGGCATCACAGCATCATCGGCGGGAACGTCTGGCTGACGCACTCGATTGCGCCCTACAGCCGGGTGACGTTGAAGGACCCGGAACTGCTGATCCGCAGCCACACGCGGGGGAGCGACGAAGAGTGGTTTCTGGGGAGCGCGATTTAAAAGGCGATCGCTCACGAGTCCAGTCATTCCTATCACGCAAAAAAAAAGGAAGATACTTCTAGAATTTTCTAGAAAATAGAAGAATTGTTTGCTAAGCTGGCGTTGCGAGGTGGGGAATGCGCAAAGTCAAGACCAGGAAGATCGGGCTGGAAATGAGTGCGGACTTGTACAGCGAGCTTTCCAAATTGGCACGTGAGAATGGCCAGTCCCGGCGATTTCTGCTGGAAAAGGCAGTGGAACACTACCTGCATCAAGTGGTGCCATCGCAGGCTACGATTCGGCCGGAAGTGATGAAGCAGTTTCGCCGGTCGGTGGATAAAAATCGAAAACTGTATGAGCTTCTCGCGAAGTAGGTCTTTGTGGTGAAGAGGGAGCCGCCACGTCTGCTTGTTGGGGGTGTGGGTCTTGTGACCGCCATCCTGTCC
>CAYOOS010000607.1:983-2900 GCA_964405585.1 uncultured Acidobacteriaceae bacterium
GCAGGGCTCAGGAAGCTGAGGCGGGGCCGCATTTGTTGCAGGCACATGCTCCATCGGTCTGGGCAGCGATTGGCGTACTCGCGATGGCTGGAATTCCAGCTGTTCTGCTTGCATTTCTCGCGTATAAACTCCTCCGTTTTTCTTTGAAAAATAGAGGAGAACACTTTCGCTGGGTCAACGCGCCGCTGGGGCTGCTAATCGGGTCAGCTTCGGGTTGGGACCTGTATGCAGTCCTTGACCGGGCCTATTGGGACTATTACCTGTATCCCAAGCTCAAGGCGGCTGACGGATACATCTATCCACAACTCAGGTACACGATCTTTGACGCCGTGACTATTCTATGGTGCATGCTCGGATTGATTGCGTGCGTCCTGTTATTTCAAAACGTCTTAAAGCGAAGGGCGATCGGCGGGTGGAGCTACAGGACAACGCTGGCGTTCCTGGTAATTTTCGGCATTCTGATCATTGGGGCGGCATTTGGCTCTTGTATCAGAAGCATGGGGTATTGAGAGAGCAACTCAAGAAACACGGGCCGGCACGACTTGTCGACGATGAAACTCACGGCTTCGGGTGTTGGGCGAAGACCGACCACATGAGCTCCGTGGCGGGAACGGAGTTGCCGCTCATGGCAACGCCGGGCCAGATGTGATGGCCGCCTTGGACGGCGTACAACTCGACGGCGGTGTTATTTTTGCAGCCCGCGTACTTGTCGGTGTGAAGTTCGGCTGTTTCTTCATGGGCGGGGGTCGCCGTACAGCCATCTTCTTTCACCCAGAATGCCACGGTGTCGGCGACGGGAGTATCCGAGCGCTTCGGGCCAATCTGGAATGGCGTTGAGCCGCCCTTCATCGGTACAAGGCGGTCGGCGGTGCCATGAAAGATGATGATGGAAACGGGATTCGACGGACGGCAGTCAACGTTTTGGGCGCCTTCCACGGGAGCAGCCGCGGCAATCCTGTCCGAAAGTTCGCAGGCCAATCGGAAGGACATCATGCCGCCGTTGGATATTCCAGTAACGAAGATGCGTTTCGGGTCCACGGCGAAATCCATCTGAAGTTTATCGAGCAATGCGCGAAAGAAAGCTACATCGTCAACATGGTTCATCTGCGCGTAGCCGCAACAGTTGCCTGAGTTCCAGGTAGGCATCTGAGCAGGATTCCTTATGCCTGTTCCCCTTGGATAGATCGCGATGAAATTTCTTTTGTCGGCTTCTTCGCTCATCCCGGACAGCTGTTCAACCCCTTCCGGGCTTTCCGTCGCTCCGTGAAGCACCAAGACAACTGGCATTGCGGTACGGCCGTTGTAGTTGGGAGGGAGGTGCACAAAATACGTGCGTGTACGCCCGCCCACTTCAAGCGTGCCCGATTTTTGGCTGGCCGTGGACTCCGGGTCCTTGAATCTTCGACATGCCGCCATTCCCAAAAAACCGGTCAGGAGAAGCGCAAACACGGAGAGCACTGACAAAACGGCGGTTCGAGTTTTTTGGATTGCGCTTCCCATTGGACGATTTTTCCTCACGCCGCCAGTTTACTTAACACGCAGGCGCAGCAACAGTTTCGAGTCCTTTCTTGTTGCACAAAGGATACTCGCGTTGACAGTGGCGGAGCGTGTCCGCTACGCTCGAATGCTTGGCGGATTACGCCGGAACGGACAGGGAGACGCATGGCCGAAGATAAGTTACCAACACGCGCGCAGGATTTTTCGGAGTGGTACAACCAACTCGTTCTGAAGGCGCAACTCGCGGACTATGCACCGGTGCGCGGGTGCATGATTGTGCGGCCCTATGGGTGGGCGCTGTGGGAAAATATTCAGAGCGCGCTGGACCGGCGCTTCAAGGCTACCGGGCACCAGAATGTCGCGTTCCCGCTGCTGATTCCGAAGAGTTTTATTGAAAAAGAAAAGCATCACGTCGAGGGT
>CAYOOS010000608.1:0-2896 GCA_964405585.1 uncultured Acidobacteriaceae bacterium
CTACCTTTTCGGCGGCGAGTCGATACCGACGCCCACCTTGCAGAAGATGGAAGAAGCCTTTGGCGCGGCCAGCTTGCGCGTGCGGCGCGGCTTGGGTCTTTCGAGGGGGGTAACAGGCATGTGGATCGAGCAACGGAGTTGATTAAAATCGGTCTGTAGGATATAAATAATATCTTAATGGGGAGCCCGGATGTCAACTGAAAAGATAAAAAAAATATCCGTTAAGCAAGTCAAGGCGGCGCGGATGCTATTGGGATGGTCGCAAGCAGACCTCGGCAAAGCAGCAGGTCTCGGCGATGTCACGGTTCCGCGCATTGAAGCAAAGGACGGTGAACTCGGTGGCCGGGCTGAAACGGTTCAAAAGATAATCACCGCCCTCGAGAAGGCTGGATGTATATTCCTAGATGAGAACGGCGAAGGTCCCGGCGTCAGGCTGCGAAAAACCAAACGGAAATCGAAGTGAGCGACAGCGATGTACTACCGCAGTGGAATTTTTTTGCTTGTGCTGGTCGCTTTTGCAATTCTTTGGCCGAGCAAAACACGCACTGCTCTTGGTTTCGTCGGTCTTATCGCCGTGCTGGCGGCCATTGGGTTCCTGGTAGTCGTACTGATTAACTTGCCCGCGCCACAATAAGATGGCTGACGCATCGGCGTCTGACTCAGGAAAGCAAAATGAGCAAAGAAATTTCTGGCCGACAAATAGCTGCGGCACGGGCTCTCCTGGGCCTATCTCAAGGGGAGCTTGCGAGGAAGGCCAAAATCCCGACTCCAACCTTGATACGGATGGAAGCTAAAAGCGGTGAGGCTGTAGGCTTGATCAACAATGTTGCCGCCATCCGCGCTGTTCTGGAATCGGCCGGCATCGAATTCACAAATGGAGACGAGCCGGGCGTTAAATTGCGGCGGACCCCGAGGGGCGATCCCGCTGCGTCAATCCCAATCGAGAAGCTGACCAGCGAGAACGATGAATAAGCGTGACGTTGAGTTCATCCCAGAAAATGGCGGAGGGCCAGGCGTAAGTCTCAGGAAGGCTCGGTGCGCCGCTACCAAACCGAAGAAAGGCGACTAGTTACGCTTGGGCGATCCGTAAAAAAAGTGAATGGGAAAAGGAGGAACCCATGGCAATCTACATCACCCAGGGCCGGTACACGTCGGATGCGGTCAAGGGCCTAGTATCCAACCCCGAGAACCGCGAGAAGGCCGTCGCGGACCTGATGGAAAAGGCGGGGGGCAAGCTGCTCGACCTCTTTTTCACATTTGGCGAATACGATTTCCTTTCAATCTCCGAGGCGCCAAGCGAAGAGGTCATGGCTTCCGCGCTTATTGCGGGCGCAGCGTCTGGCGGGATTTCCCACCTTAGGACATCGGTCGCGATGACCAGCAAGGATGCCATGAAGGCATTTAAATCAGCCGGGTCACTCAGCAAATCGTTCAAGCCGCCAGGGCGGTAACGAAGGGCTTTGGGTTACCGAGGCGCCATGCATATCCGGACCAAGCAGCCCGCCGCGCCGATGCACGTCAAGAGCTACCAAATCGACGGGCGGTTGCTGCGCACCGGCGCCGCGAGATTTACCAGCGCTGAAACTTTGCCAATTGGCGCGAATCGATAGCGTCCTATGTGCAAGCAGTTAAAGGCGTGCTACAGGCACCGACGTCGCGACGGGCGGCGAAGCGGGCTCGGCAAGAACGGCGCGCCGACCGCGCACCCGAGCACCAGCAGTCCAACTGCAACGGGGTTATCGAGCTAGAGCACCTTCGCCAGGGCGAGCGCGCCAAGGGGCATCAAGACGAAATTGGCCAACAGCGCAAGCAGGACCAGACGGGCATTGCGCAACGGTTCAATGATCTGCCGGATGGTGAACCCCGAACCCATAGCCAGAGTACTTGAAACCACAAAAACAAGCATGGCCACAGTGACCGCTTTGTTCAATAGGTCCATCAGCACAGCTGTCCTTCCCACGCCGTCAATGGGGTTGGCCATGACCCAGTAGCGCTTATTTCATCAGTGCGAGATTCCGCCAGAAGTTCACCAGACTGTCCGTGCCGCCGAACAAGGTGGTGAAATTCGTCGAGTCCACGAGCACGATGTCGCCTGCACGCTGCTGATTTGGTGGCATCCAGAGCAGGCAATTGAACTCCGTGTTGCCGGCTGCGGTGAAGGGATGCGGACGGTCGGGATCAATGGGCTGGCGCGCCAGCAAATGCACCAACTTGGTGTCCTCGGTGGTCAGCTCATAGTGCGGCAGGTGCGGATGGAAATTGAGTGTAGGGACGTTTTTGAGCAGACCCAGCTTGTCAGTGTCCCGAAAGGCCGTAAGTGGCGCGATCTCGTTCGTGCCTTTGACGAGCGCTGGCCGGAGACCCCACAGGTTATGCACTGGGACATCGAGAGCCTTCATCAGCGAACGGGTGTATTGCCCGAAGCGCTGCTGGCGCGGCACGAGTGCGTCGCCGTGGTGGAGGTATTCCATTTGGCGCTGCTTGAGGTCGCTGGTGAAGCCGACATCGTGGTGCGGCGCGAGCAGCAGGCACGTGTCTTCGCGCTTGAGCCACTCGCGGATGGCCGCGACTTCCTCTGGCGCGGCTTCCTGCTCGGAAAGGAGGTGGTCGAGTCCAAACACCATGAGCGTGTCGGTATCTGCGAGAACCCTTTCGTCAATCGGCAGCTTGAAACCCGCCTGGTCAATGCGCTGGAAAACGGCGACCGGATGGCCGGTGGCCTCGCCGGCAATCTGCTGAAAGCTGAGGGTGGAACGGTGGAAAAGCTCCAGCGTGCCCGCAATCCCTTGTAGAAATTGCGCGGCACTCCACTCCGGCGTCTCGTAGGCCGGCCACAGCACGGTGCGGACCTCGGTCATCGTGGAGAAGCGGTTCTCCATTGCCGCGGGGTCGCGCT
>CAYOOS010000609.1:0-2889 GCA_964405585.1 uncultured Acidobacteriaceae bacterium
GGCGGCGCTCGAGGGATCGACGGAGACAGCGCAGTTTACGGCCGAGTCGCCGGAAAGAGTAGACGGGGCGGCTGCTTAGGGGTGCTCCCCCGGATCGCGGCGTGCGTCAGGCGGGCTGCCTCGGTTATCCGTACGAGTGATTGCGTTAGGCCCGCAGTCAGGACGGACGGTAGATGGTGGGCCCTCCCCAGTCGAACACAGTCAAACCAAGGTCGTTTGCCGTCCGCACCAGGAAAGGGAGCACCTCTTCGACCCGCGAATAAATCACGCCGAGCACCGCGGCTCGGTGGCCAAAGTCGTTCCACAGTGGCCCGTCACTCCAGACGCCATCTTCGTCAACCGTCTCATCAGGAAGGGTACAAATACATGGATAACGGGCTGTCAGCTTGTCGTGCAGTTCGCGAAAGACCGGTGGCACGGCACCTGGCTTCGATTAGACCGTTGACCACGTCCCAGGCCGATTGATCCTCTTCGGGAATTGGCGGCGTGCAAATCGCGGCGTTATAGCTCATGGATCTACGATACTGGATCTCGCCGCTGCGGAAGGCTGAGATAATTTTGGATCTATGGTTTGTCGGGCGATGCGTTGGAAGTCAGCGGCGTTCGTGTTGCTTTTGGCCAGTTGCAGCCGGAGGGAATCCGGGATTGTTACGGAGCCGTATCTCCCTGACGAGGCGTCTGTGGCTTTTGAATTAGAGCCCCTTCAGGGGGCTAACGGTTCACAGGAATGGCTGGGCATCTACGCATCACAGGGGAGAGTTGCGAGGTTCATAATCGCGTTTGGCCCGGCGACGGCTTCCGACATCAAAGCCGGCCAGGACTTCAACATTAAGTCCGGCGAAGGCAGATTCATTCCCGAAGCGGGATCGGACTCAAGTGTTTTGCTGGCCGACCTCCGAAAGGCGCTGCAGGCTAAAACTCAACATCAGCCTGCGCCGGCGAAGACCAGCGTTGTATTCACGTTTGCAAATATCGGAGAGAACTTGTCGCAAGCCCCTGGCGGCGGGTTTGGTACAAAGCCACCTGGCAATTGGACGGCGCTGAAGATCTTTCTCGGAGAAGGAGATCAGGAGGGAGAGATGTTCTTGAACGTCAATCCAAAGGCCAGGAAGGGCCAGTTTTCTATGAAAGATCCAGACTATGGAGATTTGGTTCTGGGCGAACTCGCTAAGGTGCTCTAAACTACCCGTGGAGCGGCCTTGGAAGTAACGGCTTCTGGCTCTCTGCTTCTCGCACATCGCAGCGCATTTTCTTGTGGCCGGTACACGCGCCGTGAGCCGTCGTCCTGCGCTGCGCAAACTTCCGTGAGACCTGAGCCCTTCCGTATTGCCAGCCAAGGCGTTGTGCAGCGGCCCGCGGAATGAAGGCAGTGAGTCGCAGTCGGGAACGAGCAGAGGGTATCATGAGAATGATGCTCCATTTGCGGCTGAAAATTCCTGTGCCAGACCACTTGGCCCACCACGCGCCATCCCCGCACTTGCGTCCGGAGTTCCCGCTCAAGCCCAGAACTGAGCGCAAGACTGCCCGCCCATTTCAAATCGTCAGCCTCCCCCAAGAGAATGGATCGTTCGTCGCATCGGTTGTGGAAGCGCCGGAGATCCTGGTTTACGACCGTTCGCGGAAGGCGGCGGAAGACAGAGCCGCGCGGAAGTTCATGAAGAGCAGGGATCCGCACGCCTATAAACGACATCCATTGGCGACTACCAAGGCCGTGACCGTCGACATGGAATATGACGAGGATGCCAAGGCATTTGTCACGTACGTCAAAGAGCTGCACCGGATGTCTACTTTTGGAGAAACCGAGTCCGCGGCCCTCGACAACACCGCCGAGATGATCCGCGGCTACATCAAATCAATGGTGGCAAATCGGAAGAGAATTCCCCTCGCTGCGCCGAAGCTTGCGGAACTCAAGCGCATTGTCGGCGTAGCCTGATGTCCTCCGATCCGGCAGTCACTGGCAAGGACACTGTCCGGGCGCTGGCGAGATCAGCCGTTTTCTCGCCAAGAATCCGGATGCTGCTCAGACCATAATGCGTAGCGTTATTATGTTGAAGGGATGAAGGTCAGGGATCTGATTCGCCAGCTCGAATCCTCGGGTTGGCGGCTTAAGGCGACCAAGGGCAGCCACCGTCAGTTCAGGCACCCGCAGAAAGGACTTGTCGTCACGGTGCCAGGGCATCTCGGCACGGATATACCAGTGGGAACGCTGAAAGCTATTCTCCGCAGTGCCGGGCTTGAAGGAAGGGAGGAGGATCGATGACGTACACGGTGATCTATGAAAAGGGGCCGACCTCCTGGGGCGCTTATGTCCCGGACCTTCCGGGTGTCATCTCTGTGGGTGACTCGCGGGACGAAGTGGAGCAACTGATCCAGGAAGCCATTGAGTTTCATCTTGAGGGCATGCGTGAGGAAGGCATGGCAATCCCCCCGCCCGCGAGTTTCGCCGGCGTGGTAGAAGTCGATCCCGCCGCCTGAAGGCGCAAGGTGTCCCCGGGTGATTCGGTAATTCGGTCCAGACCCCCAGTGCGATCTGAGACAAGCTGTAGATCCCCGCTCCATCGAGCGAATCAATGGCGCAAAAATCACCGCGCCGACTCGATCGGGATACGCTGCGGGGTATGGCCCGACAGAATCGAACATCTCCTTTGCGAGTTCCGAGTGTTCGAATCATCCTCACTGCTTTTCGTATCCCACTCCGTGGTTCGGGTCTTCCACCAATATCATCAGACCCGAGAGCCGCTCAATTGGAAGGGCGACGGAATCGTACCGCCTTGCCTCACAGTCCGGGCAGTTATCAATCGAATAGGCGTTCCGCAGGTAGATTATTCCTGCCGAATATGGGTCGTAATTTGCTATGCCTGTGGAAGGCCGATTCTTCGCATCGGGCAT
>CAYOOS010000610.1:0-2884 GCA_964405585.1 uncultured Acidobacteriaceae bacterium
GCCGTCCGCCGCAATCCACCCCGCGGACGTAATACCGGCGGCGGCGCCAATTCCAGCCGCCGTCAACCGCGCGCATTACGATGACCTCGATGTTGTTCTCGACGTTCTCAACTTCGACGAATTGAAGGCATTCCAGGGCTTCACAGCGATTCCTTATTCCGATGAAAATGGCGTATTAATCGGGGCTCCTTTCGGATGGGTCGTTGATGCGGAGCGCCGAGAAGGCACATTAGCAACACTCTACCAGCGAGGTCTTAGCTTCGAGGAGGCCGTACGTGAAAACGAGTTCATGTACGTCAATATCTGGAGCAAAAAGAAGAACAATGAGGGAATCACCGATCTCGACGCCCTCCTCAAATATCAGGAAGGTTACCTCTTGGACGATTCGCCCAGCGCCGAAATTAGACTGCTGGAAGGGGTTCCCGACCAGAAGGCGAAGGCGAAAACTCTAGTCCGCCGTTTCAAGAAAAAGACATATCCTGTGCCAGAGTATACGGGATTCGTGGATTTCGAGAACTTCATTTTCATGTGTGTCCTCTTCACCCCGGAGCAGTTAGAACGCAAAAACCTGAGGAAACTGCGCTTCGTCCTGCGGCAAGCCCTTCCCATAACTGTCAAAAAGGATAATACGGCATCAATCGGGGCGGCTCTGGAGAAGCTCAAGGAATCGCTGCCAGACGCAGAAAGATCATCCCTATTATCGGAACTTGGGCTCTGGTACAAGGAGATGGGACGTTTGGAAGAGGCTAGACATTCTCTTGAACAAAGTTTAGCTCTTGTCCCCGACCGGTATGGAACGGTGAAGCAACTCCTAGCGACATTGACAGGGCTTGGCGACAAGAATGCAATTCTCGAACTAATGAGCCGACTGCTGCGCCTCGACCCGCATAACCCGACAGTCTTCGACGATTGCATCATGTACGCCAGGCGTGCTTCCGTCAGTCGGACCGATCTGCTCGAATTGTTTGAGGCTCTTCAGAAGGATCACCCTGACGACCAACTTATCCAGGCAAACTGTGATTTCTATTCGGGCATGATGCAGATGGACACAGACCCTGTGTCGGCCAGGAAGCGGTTCATTGTGGCCCAAGCGTCATTCCGAAAGCTCTTTCCGCGCGGTCACCACGTGTTCGCGGCCCTGCGGTCCGCCCTCCGACAACTTGCCCAAAAAGGGGCGGCCATTCCCCCGTCGACGACTTAGTTCCCTCGGATATGGTGGCCATATAAGCAGGGATGTAGAGCGAAGACACCTACCGGTTTCTCGCCTCGCTCCCTTCGGCTATTGGTCCACTCCATGTCAAATCTGCGGACTTGGTATAATGGTGGTTTCGGCTGGCGATGATGGGCCAGCAGGAGAGGCTTGCTATGAATTTTCGGCTGCACAGTTCGTATCAGCCGCGGGGGGACCAGCCTGCCGCGATCGAGCAGCTTATGCGCGGGTTGAAGGCGGGAGAGAAGCACCAGGTGCTGCTGGGTGTGACGGGTTCGGGCAAGACGTTCACGATGGCCAAGGTGATCGAGGAGGCGAACCGCCCTGCACTGGTGTTGGCGCATAACAAAACGCTGGCGGCGCAGCTTTATCACGAGTTTAAGGGATACTTTCCGGAAAACGCGGTGGAATATTTCGTGAGCTACTACGATTTCTACCAGCCGGAAGCGTATGTGCCCTCCGCGGACATCTACATTGACAAAGAGGCGACGATCAACGACGAACTGGACAAACTGCGGATGAGCGCGACGCGATCGCTGTTTGAGCGGCGCGACGTGATTATTGTGGCGTCGGTATCGTGCATTTACGGCATCGGTTCGCCGGAAGCGTATTACGGAATGCTGGTGATGCTGGAAAAGGGGCAGCAGACTTCACGGGAGGCGCTGTTGCGGCGATTCGTGGATATTCAATATGAGCGCAGCGAAGACTTGCGGCGCGGCACGTTTCGCGTGCGCGGGGACATCATCGAGATTTATCCGACGTATGAGGATCAGGGCTACCGCATCGAAATGTGGGGCGACCAGATTGATACGCTTCGGCAGATTGACCCGCTGACCGGCGAAATCCGCGCGGGGCAGGAAGATATTGGGCGCGTGCCGATCTACCCGAAAACGCACTACGTGATGCCGCAGGCACAGCGCGACCGCGCGATTGTGACAATCCAGGAAGAGCTGGGATGGTGGAAGAAGGAGCTGGAGCGGCAGAACAAATTCGTGGAGGCGCAGCGGGTGGTGCAGCGCACGATGTTTGACATCGAAATGATGCGCACGATCGGCTACTGCCACGGCGTGGAGAATTATTCGCGGCACTTGAGCGGGCGTTTGCCGGGAGAAGCGCCGCCAACGCTGCTGGATTATGTTCCGCAGGATTACCTCTTGTTCGTGGATGAGGCGCACGTGTCGATTCCGCAAGTGGGCGGGATGTCGCACGGGGACAGATCGCGGAAGCAGACGCTGGTGGATTATGGATTTCGCATGCCGTCGGCGCTGGACAACCGGCCGCTGACATTCGAGGAGTTCGAGCACCGCATGAATCAGGTGATCTACGTTTCGGCGACGCCGGGTCATTACGAGCTGACGCGATCCGGGGGCGTGGTGGTGGAGCAGGTGATCCGGCCGACGGGATTGATTGATCCGGAGGTGGAAGTACGCCCGGTGAAGGGCCAGGTGGACGACCTGCTGGAGGAGATACGGCTGCGCGCGGAGAAGAACGAGCGCGTGCTGGTGACGACTTTGACGAAGCGCATGGCCGAAGACTTGAGCGAATATTTTTCGGAGATTGGCGTGCGCTGCCGGTATCTGCACTCGGAAGTGGAAACGCTGGATCGCATCAAGATACTGCGGGATTTGCGCAAGGGCGAGTTTGACGTGCTGATTGGGATTAACTTATTGCGCG
>CAYOOS010000611.1:0-2881 GCA_964405585.1 uncultured Acidobacteriaceae bacterium
CTTCGCGTTCATTGATGTGCCGCTGGTCTTCGGCGCCATTCGCTGGTGGCGCACGCAGCATCCTTCCCCCGTAATCATGGGCGGCCAGGGCTCCGGGCTCGAACCAACAATGAAAGCGGTCTTCTTCTTTTCCGTGATTGCCTATCACGTTTTCATGACGTTCCTGATCGTCGAGCGTTATATTCTGGAAAAAACGAAAGCGGAAGTGGACATCCTGCGAAGGGAAGCGGAGGCGCAATGAAGAATCTCGACAGTGTTTTTGCGGCATACCTCATCGGCTGGGGCGTGTTCTTTCTCTTCTACCTCACCATCGCCAAACGCACCTCGGACCTCCGCGCTGAAGTCGAGCGCCTGAAAAATTCCCTGGCCCGCGGCAAGTAGAAGCATGTACTCCGTCATTTCGAGCGGAGTCTGCGGAGCGAGAAATCCCTCTTCCTGTCCGAAGAAAAGGAATCGTCCGTGACCACCACTGCCAAAAAGCGCGTCGGCATCGTCCTTTTCCAACTCGGCGGCCCCGACTCTCTCGAAACCGTCGAGCCCTTCCTCCGCAATCTTTTTCTCGATCCAGACATCATTCCCCTCGGCCCGCTAAATTTCCTGCGCGGCCCGCTGGCTCGCTACATCGCCAAAAAACGCTGCGTCCCCGTCGCCCAGCGTTACGGCATGATCGGCCGCCGTTCCCCCATCGGCATTCTCACCGAGCGCCAGCGCCGCAAACTCGTCACCGCGTTACAGCCCTACCTCGATCCCGTCGCCGTCACCGCCATGCGCTACTGGCGCCCGCTCACCGAAGAAGCCGTCGCCGCCATCCGCTCCGCCAACAATCTCGATGAACTCGTCCTCCTCCCGCTCTATCCCCACTATTCTTACGCCACCACGCTCAGCAGCTTGAAAGAATGGCGCCGCGTCTATGGCGAACCAGTGGACACCCTCCCCGAACGCACCATCGAATATTTCTACGATCACCCGCTGTACATCGAAGCGCTCGTAAAAAACATCGGCAAAATCCTCCGCCAGTTTCCCGACAGCTCCCGCGCGCATTTAATCTTCAGCGCCCACGGCCTGCCCATGAGCCTCGTCGAAAAGGGCGACCCCTACCCGAAGCACGTCGAAGAAACCGTTCGCCTCGTCAACGAACAGGGCGCCCGCGAATATCCCAATTGGCCGCGCACCCACATCCTGTGCTTCCAAAGCAAAGTTGGCCCCGCGAAATGGCTCGAGCCTTCCTTCCTCGGCACGCTCGAACGCCTTGGTCACGAAGGCATCAAGGAAGCTCTGGTCGTTCCCATCTCCTTCGTCACCGAACACATCGAAACCCTCCACGAAATCAACATCGATGGCCGCGCCGACGCCAAAAAATGGGGCATCGACCGTTTCCGTATGATGCCCGCCGTAGGCGACAGCCCCCTCTTCATAGCCGCCCTAAAAGACTTAGTCCTCCGCGCCGTC
Source organism: uncultured Acidobacteriaceae bacterium (assembly GCA_964405585.1). Classification (GTDB taxonomy): domain Bacteria; phylum Acidobacteriota; class Terriglobia; order Acidiferrales; family UBA7541; genus Acidiferrum. The sequence goes on from CAYOOS010000611.1 coordinate 1,450, forward strand.
GAACTCCCCGCCGATCCTCTCTCTACTCACTCCACCACCGCCTAGCGTTCCTCCCAACCCCGTCATTCCGAGCGGAGTCCGCGGAGCGAGGAATCCCTCTTCGATCCATATCCACCCACCACCCTCACCTGCGCATTTCCCCGATTTCTTCTTCCGTTTCCTGAATTTCCTTGCTAGAGTGCTTCCCGGTTCAGGGTACTTGGGGGGACACTCTCCCCTTTTCGTTGCGCTATAATTCCAATTTCGGGAATTGGGGCCCGAAATTCATGAAAGCCACCTATCATCCTGGTGTCCACAAGTTTGCCCTGTTTGTGGTGTGCTGGACCGTTGTCCTGCTCACTGCGGGCGCCCTGGTCACTTCCGAGGACGCCGCTCTCGCCGTGCCCGATTGGCCGCTCTCCTATGGCACACTCAATCCGCCCATGGTGGGCGGCATCGCGTTTGAACATTCCCATCGGATGATTGCAGCCGGCCTCGGCTTCCTGATCATCATCCTGGCCTTTCTTCTCTGGCGTAAAGACGAACGGCCATGGGTTCGTTGGATCGGCTTCGGCGCTCTGGCCGGTGTTTGCATTCAAGGCGCCCTCGGCGGCCTCACCGTTCTGAAAATGCTCCACTACTGGCTCCCCGTGATGCACGCCTGCACCGCGGAGCTCATGTTCGCCCTTCTTGTCGGCATCGCCGTAGTCACCAGTCGCTGGTGGATGGAAAATCTTCCCCAGTACGAAGACCGCGGCAATCCCCCGATTCACACCATCGCCACGCTGAACGCCTTCGTGATATTCCTGCAAGTTCTCGCGGGCGCCGGTTTTCGTCACAAATATCTCACCTTGAAGCCGCACGTCCTCGGTGCACCCGTCGTCCTTCTCGTCGTAGTCTGGACCGCCCTGGTCCTGCGCCGCCGTTTCCCGCAAGTCCCCGAGATGATTCGCGCCCGCGTCCTGCTGCACACCATCGTTGGCATTCAAATCCTTTTGGGCCTTGTCGCCTTCTGGGCGCGCATTCAATCCGCCGATGATCCACAGCCGATGCCCTTCACGGTTTTCTCCACGGTGATTCACACCGTAGTCGGCGCGATTCTCTTCGCCACTTCCATCCTCACCGTTCTCCTGTGCTACCGCCTCGTCCCTCGCAACAGGGAAGTGCTCCTTGCCACTACTCGCGGGGAGGTGCCCGCTCAGTGAGCACCGCCCGCGCCACCGCTCTAGCGCAGCCCAGCAAACTGAGCGCCTATATCGCGCTCACCAAGCCAGACGTCTCTTTCCTCGTCCTGATGACCACCGGCGCCGGCTTTTACATGGGAGTGCGCGGTCGCGTGGATTGGCTGCACATGCTCCACGTCGTCTTCGGCACCATGATGATTGCCGCGGGCACCGCCGCATTGAATCATTACCTCGAGCGCGATTCGGATCGCTACATGCGCCGCACGGCC
>CAYOOS010000612.1:0-2872 GCA_964405585.1 uncultured Acidobacteriaceae bacterium
TTACCAGCGTAGGTCAACTTGTCGTAATTGACGACCGCATAGCGTTTGCCAACTCCAAGAACATGCCGGATGAAGTTGGCGCCGATGAATCCTGCTCCGCCTGTAACGAGAATCTTCATGAGTTGCCCCCCTGGGCCGCAACGGATAGGCAGGCGTCATCGCTAAGTTTGTTAGCGCCGGTTCTTGCAACCAGATTATTGGCAAGTAGGAGGGACTGAAAGGTGCCAGCGTCAGTCCACCATCCATCGAGAGTTTCGTAAGTCAGCGTCCCTTCCTGAACGTAGAAGTTGTTGACGTCCGTGATTTCCAACTCTCCGCGACCGGAAGGCTTCAAGCGCCGAATTTTCTCGAAGACGGTGGCGTCGTACAGATAAACACCAATAACGGCTTGATTCGACTTGGGGATTATTGGTTTCTCCTCAATGCCAACGACGTAGTCTCCTCGAATCTCGGCAACGCCAAATCGTTCGGCATCGGGGACATCCTTGAGAATGATTTTGGCACCGCGCTCTTGCCTGCGGAATGCTTCGACTGCTTTGAGGATGTTCATTTCGATGATGTTGTCCCCCAGGACGACGCAGACGGGGGTACCATCGGCGAAATCTTCGGCCAAGCCCAGCGCTTCCGCTATGCCGCCTTCGCCCTCCTGGTAGGTGTAGTTCAAATGCCTTAGGCCAAAGCCACGCCCATTCCCTAGAAGACGCAGGAACTCTCCGGCGTTTTTCCCACCCGTCACCAGAAGAATTTCCTCGATGCCGGCATTGACGAGCGTCTGGATGGGGTAATACACCATGGGTTTGTCGTACACCGGAAGCAGGTGCTTATTGGTGACGCGGGTGAGGGGATTGAGCCGGCTGCCCGATCCGCCAGCAAGTACGACACCTCTCATATGCACTCCTTGATGCGGCGCTATCCCGAAACACATCTCAGATGGACTGAAACACAGTTGCTGCTCTCCATCGAAACTGCAACGCGGCGTACCTCCAGATGTATTGCGATGAACTGACGCCAGCGCACGGCACATCCAAGAAGATTGGAATGTCTTGAGTCTGGACTCCCGATTGGATTGATCCGACTGAAAATCTCACGATTCGCCGGCAGAGGAATTTGCGAGCTTATCTAATCCTGGCCCGCCGCGGCACCTAATTCACGTTTCGCAAGCAGTTCATCAGCTGGATGGGCCGACTTATCAGTTTCAAAGAAATATTCCGGGACGATTTCCTTGATCTTGGCGCGGACCGGAGCGGCTCCATCCACATTCATCGAAATGCGAAGCTCCTTCAACCGGCGGCACAATACGTGCCAGTCTGTGAGCGGCCCACAAGTTCGCTTGATTTTTTCGCAAGAAGTCGGGAGAACCGCTTCGTATTCGTAAAAAAGTTCCTCTTTGAGTTTTTCTCCTTCGCGCAAACCGATGAACCGGATCTCCGCTTCCTGCTCGGATTTTCCGGAGAGCCGTATAAGCGTGCGCGCGAGGTCAATAATCCTGACCGGCTCACCCATATCGAGAACAAGGATGTCGCCTTGCTTCCCAATCACAAAGGCCTGCAAGACCAAAGCGACGGCTTCCCGGGTGGTCATGAAGAAGCGTTTGATGTCGGGATGTGTGATGGTCAAAGGTTCATGGTTATGAAGCTGCTGCGTGAACACGGGAACCACGCTGCCATTCGAACCCAAGACATTTCCGAACCTCACTGATACACAGCGCATGCCATTTGACGGCCGCGACGCAATGATCAATTCGCATGTTCGTTTTGTCGCGCCCATGATGTTCGTGGGGTTGACAGCCTTATCGGAGGAAATGAGCACAAAACTCTTGCAACCGGCGGCTTCTGCTAAATCTAGAAGAGCAAGAAGTCCCAGGATGTTGTTTTTGACGGCCTCTTGTACGTTGGATTCCATGAGGGGCACGTGCTTATAGGCGGCAGCATGAAAAATAATCTGCGGCCGAAACTCCGCCAGCAGGCAGTGCATGCGTTCGCAGTCCGTAACATCAGCAACGCGAAATGAAACGTGGGCCTTGCTTCTGTGAGCGTCCAGTTCCAGTCGCAAATAGAACATGCCCGTTTCGCTTTGATCCAAACAGACGAGACTCGCAGGGCCATATTCCAGAATCTGGCGGCAAAGCTCGGAGCCGATGGAACCGGCCGCTCCCGTCACAATCACGTTCCGGCCCGAGATTTGATTGCGGACCGATTCCAGCCCCAGCTGAACAGGTTCTCTGCCCAGGAGATCTTCCAGGCTTACTTCACGAAACTGGCTGACTGTGGCATCTCCGCGAATGATGTCGCTGAGTGTGGGCACGGTCTTGTACGGCAGTTTGGTGTTCTGGCAAAGATCGCTGATGCGCGTCATCTGTTTGCCGGATGCCGAGGGGATCGCGATCAGCAGTTCATCAATCGAATTCAGTTGGACCAGAGATTCGAGTTCGTCGATTGTGCCCAGGACGGGCACGCCTTGAATGCAGATGCCCGTTTTTGAGCGATCATCGTCGGCACAGCCGACGGCCAGGTAGCCGCTGCCGGAACGCGCCAGTTCGCGAATGACCATCTCCGCAGCAAAGCCCGCGCCTACCAACATGACACGCTTTGAACGCAAAGAAGAACCGCGCCGGATGGACTCGACCAGGACACGGGAAGCAAAGCGCGCGCCCGCCAGAAAGCATCCGGTGAGTATCCCTTCCAGAACGTACACCGAGCGCGGGAAGGGCAGAGCCCCGAAGAGGTAACGATTTAGGATAAAGAAGCAGGCGGACCCAATGGACACGGCTTTGAGGATGTTCAGCGCGTCGCTCACGCTGGCGAAGTGCCACCAGCCATGATTGAGCTTGAACAGACGCAGAGTGAGCAGGCGGACAGGAACGAGCAGCAGC
>CAYOOS010000613.1:0-2872 GCA_964405585.1 uncultured Acidobacteriaceae bacterium
TTCCTCGTCCACCTTCCCCACGGCTTCAATATCGCGCAGGGCGGCATGGAATACGCTCTCACACAATTTCTGTTTGCTGTTGGCATTCTCCTCGCCGGCCCGGGCTCCTATTCGCTGGCGGGCATTCTTCCCCCGGCTCTCCGCAAACTTTAGCGCCGAATTCCGAAACAGACCGGGAAAGCTAGCCAGTTCCCAATCCATTGTGCATTTGGGCTCGGCGCGCTTGAACAACGGGGCAGCCCCGTTCGCGTGACTCCTGTCACATCTTCCCTACCCATCCTTCACTACCATTCCTTCAGGATCTGGGGCGCCGGTTGGTCTCTCTGTTCCTCTTTTTCTCTCGCCAGCTACTGGATCCATCCATCGCTTCGGGCGCCGTTTTGTGATGTGTGCCTCGTCTCCGCGCACTTCACTTGAGGTTCCATCCATGTCCAAACAAAGCGCCCTCTCGCGACGCCGCTTCCTGCAAGTCGCTGCTACCGTCGCTGCTTCCTCCGCTGTGATCTCCTGTGGCCGCCGTGCCGGTCCTTGGCGTTTCTTCACGCCCGCCGAGGCACACACCATGGAAGCTCTCTGCGATCAGATTATTCCCGCGGACCAGGATCCCGGTGCCGCCTGGGCCGGCACGCTCTACTACATTGACTCCCAGCTTGTCGGCCACTTCCGCAAGCTACAATCTGCCTACCGCGAAGGCCTCGCCGCCTTTGACGCAGCCTGCCTCTCCGCTCACCGCGCCGCTTTCGCCGATCTCCCCGTTGACCAGCAGACCGCCTTCCTCAATCACCTCCCCGCATCATTGCAACCCTTCTTTGACATGGTTATCGCCCACACCATGCAGGGCTTCTACAGCGACGCCCGCCACCAGGGCAATCGCGACGCCGTTAGTTGGCGCATGCTCGGCATTCCCATCATCCCCATCCGGGGCCGCGCTCAGTACGAATTCATCAGGAAAGGCTGACGACCACCATGTCTTTGCCTCGCGTAAATGTCGTCATTATCGGAGCCGGAGCCGGCGGCGGAGTCGTCGCCAAGGAACTCTCCCAAGCCGGTCTCCACGTCGCTCTTCTCGAGCGCGGCCTCTGGTACACCGCCAACGATTGCCGCAAGGACGATCTTCGCAACCAGCGCTCTTCCATCCTCGGCAATAATTCCGGCCCCGATGACGAGCGCAATCCCCGTGTCTTCGTGGACCTCGAGGGCAATCGTCATGTCGTCCTCGCCAGTGAAGGCGGCTATAGCAACAACGCCGCTTGCGTTGGTGGTGGCACTCTTACCTATGGCGCCATGGCTTGGCGCTACCAGCCCAAGGATTTTCGCTTGCGTACCACCTACGGCAGTCTTGCGGGCGGCACTCTCGAGGATTGGCCCATCTCTTACGACGATCTCGAGCCCTTCTATGAGAAAGCTGAGTATGAGGTCGGCGTCTCCGGCGATGTCAGCAATGATCCCTTCAAAGGCCCTCGCGCCAAGCCTCTCCCCATGCCCCCGCTCCCTCCCACGCGCGAGTACGAAATCCTTAAGCCCGCCGCGCAACGTCTCGGCCTCCATCCTTTTGACCTTCCCATGCTCCGCAATAGCGTTCCCTACAACGGCCGCCCTCCCTGCATGCGCTGCCGCTGGTGCGTAGGTTTCATCTGCGAAGTGGACGCCAAGTGCGGCACGCACAACACCGTCATTCCTCGCGCTCTTGCCACCGGCCTTTGCGACCTTCGTCTCGGCTGCATGGCCAAGGAAATCCTTACCAACGATCAGGGCAAAGTCACCGGCGTCTCCTATTTCGACGCTCACGACCGTCTTCAAGTGCAACCCGCCGATCTCGTCATTGTCTCCGCGGCCGCCATCGAATCCGCGCGACTTCTTCTCAATTCCAAAAGCAGGCTTTTTCCGACAGGCCTAGGCAATCGCTACGATTGGGTCGGCCGCAACCTTCAGGGCCACGCCTATTCCGGCGCCACGGGCCTGTTCGATTTTGAAACCTACGATGACGTCGGCCCCGGCGCCAACATCGCCATCTGCGATTACAACCACGGCAATCCCGGCCTTCGCGGCGGCGCCATGCTCTGCAATGAATTCATCCGCCTGCCCATTCAGTTTGTGGACATGGCCCCGGAAGGTGTCCGCTGGGGCAAAGCCCATAAAGACTTCATGCGCAGGTCCTATCGCCGCAGCATCAAAATTATGGGCCCCACGCAGGAGATGCCCGTCTTCGATTCTCGCGTGCAACTCGATCCTGTGGTCAAAGACTTCTGGGGAATGCCGGTAGCTCAACTTTCGGGCTATCGCCATTCACACACGGTGGAAATTTCCGACGTGATGGCCGCAAAAGCGGAAGCCTGGCTCAAGGAAGCCGGTGCTGTCCAAACCTGGCGAAACCTCTCGGGCCGGGACCTCAGCGGCGGCCAGCATCAAGCCGGCACCTGCCGGATGGGCAATGATCCCAAGACATCCGTCGTCGATTCCTGGTGCCGCGTCCACGATTTTGACAACCTCCATGTGATTGATGCCAGCGTCCATGTCAGCAATGGCGGCTTTAATCCTGTCCTTACCATTCTCGCGAACGCCTACCGCGTTTCCGCTCACCTTGCGCAATCCTGGAAAGGAAAAGTCTAGCCATGGCTTTCTTCCACTCCCGTCTGGCTCTCCTCGCGATCGCCATCGGCCTCCTGGTCGTCCTTGCACTCCCCGCCGCCAGCCTCTACTACGAATACTCCGCCGGAGAATCCTGCGCCCGCTGTCATGAAATCCGCTCCGAGCACTCGTCCTGGCAAACTTCCAGCCATCGCGCCGTGTCTTGTGGCGCGTGCCATGGCGAGATCCTCACCTTTGATCCTGGCTTCCACCTGGGCAATGTCCGCCGCCTCGTTCAGCACAT
>CAYOOS010000614.1:0-2870 GCA_964405585.1 uncultured Acidobacteriaceae bacterium
CAACAACCCGAAAGAGAAACCGGACGCCTGGAAGCTTTCAGCGACGGCGTCTTCGCCATCGCTATCACACTGCTGATCCTCGAACTGAAAGTCCCCGCTCTTCCCGCAACTGGCGTCACCTCCGCGGCTCTTGCCAAAGGGTTGCTCGACCAGTGGCCCAGCTACATCGGCCTGGTCACCAGTTTCTTCACTATCCTCATTATGTGGATCCATCATCACGGCATCTTCCGCAACATCTGTCGCACCGATCCCTGGCTGCATTTTGCCAACGGCTGCTTGTTGCTCATGGTGACCTTCGTTCCCTATCCCACTTCCGTCCTCGCCGCCTACTTGCGAACGCCCGCCGCTAAAATGGCCATGGTCTTTTACTCCAGTACATTTGTCGCCATTGCCCTGGCTTTCTACCTCGTGATCATCGCGGGTTTCCGCAAGAAGCTTCTCGCGCCCTCGGCTAACATGGAGTTTGTCACGAAGACCTGCCACAGTTACAGGTACGGACCGCCGCTTTATTTTGCGGCCACGCTGGCGGCATTTGTGGATGCGCGGCTCTCTTTGGCTATTTGTACGGGATTGTGGATTTTCTGGGCCACCACGATCACAAAAAACACCGTGGCTTGAGCTACGCGGACTTACTTATACGTCGCCACCAATTCGCCGTTTTCAATGTGCAGGTCGGAAATGTCCGACGGCAGGCGCAACTTTTCGCGATTTTCGGGCGACTCCATCAGCTTCTGCACTGCGGTTTCCAAGGTTGATTGCGGAATCGGAAGAGATCCGATGTGCCCACTCACCGGCTGGAATTGCAGGTAGCCATTCGTCGCGCCAAGCTTCCCCTCCAGCTCCAGCGTCATGTCCTTGCCGTGCACATCAAACACCACGTACGCTTTCACGCGATCGTCCGCCATTTGCACTTTCACGTCGCGCACGGATGACTTCATCTTCTCCACATCCTCTGCCGTGGGCGCTCCCGTTCCTCCCGGCGTTGCTTCAGGTGCGGGAGTCGCGGCTGCCGCTGGTGGATCCGTTTTCAAATCCAGATGCGAAGCCAAGTACGAATTCAGTTCCGACTCATCCAGACGCACCGTGCCCGGCTGGCCCTGTGCCACCGTCTCTGCCACTTGTGCGAATTTCTCTTCCGCGCGCGCCGCAGCCTGCGGCGTCGTTACCACTGCCGGCGCCGGCTTTTTGTGCAGCACCAGAACTAGGGTGATCAGGGCAACCAGGTAGGTGGACCAGCGGAAAATGCGGAAGATCCAGCGGAGCACGCTGGTCTTGGGCGGGATGCGCGTCGTGGGAGTCGGTATGTTCGCGGTGCTCATGGGTGTCGCCTCACTTCATTCGGCCACACATCGTTCCCCAGCCCTCTTTGGTTTAACCCTAACGCCATGCAGAAGTTGCAGCAATGCACATGCGCCCCAGAGCAGCCAATGCGGTACCTGTCCCTTCGACCCTATAAGTGATAGTTCCCAAATAGAGCCCCGGGAGTTCCCATGGCCACCGAGCGTGCGATTGCGCCGCGGCACGTGCGGCGCGCGAAAATGTCGGCGCGGGGAAAGAGAGCTCACACCCACGAAGTTGTATGGCTGGGTGTCTCACCGGCACTACGAGGTTGTTCTTTGTTTACTTTGCGGAGCTGAACACCGACAAATTCCAAGCGTCCCTCCAGTTTACGGTGAGGGTGTGGTTGGCTGGATTGATCTCGATGGGAAGCCATATGTGCGTGGCGGCGGTGAAGTCTGGAATATCCATGTCGTTTGCCGCCTCAAAACGATCCGCCATGAAAATGAACGCATGCGCCTGCCCCGCAACCGGCAGTACAAATGTGGTTTGCCCGTCGAATGTCGTCTGTTCCAAAGGGCCTCTCGCGAACGGTCCCCGATCGAACCACGGCCCATGCACTGACGATGACGTGAAATAGCTATTCTGATTGGGCGCCCACCCGGTAAGCCGCGACGCGAGGAAATAATACGTACCGCGATCCTTGAACAAGGCAGGTGCCTCGCCTTCCGCGCCTTGCATGATTTCGACACGCGTGGCGCAGGAATAGTCTGAGCCGAGTTCGTATATGAGCGCGCGCGAATGCGCCGTGATGAGATAGCCCCGCCCGTCGTCATCCTTAAATAGCATGATGTCGAACCCCAGGATACGCTCGGGCGGATCGGCGGCAGCCGATTTCCACTCGGAGGCGGGCAATCCCGTTCCGGGGGCCCACGGTCCCGTCCACAGTCCGGTGGCATTGGGTTTACCGCACCAGGCGAGTTTTCCTTTGAAGCGAAATGGTCCTGTGGGCCGGTCGGCTACGGCGTAGACTACATCATTGAGCGTCTGAAAGTCCGGCGCGATCAACGCGGCCATCAGGATGTACTTCCCTGTCGCATCATTCTTGATCATCTTGGGACGCACGAGAATGTTGGCCGCCTGCAGCAATCCGCCGGGGCCATAGGTGACATCGGAGAGTTGGTTCGATTCGCGGTGCCAATGCAGCAAGTCGCGCGAGGAATACACCGTGACGCCCAGATTCAGGAACCAAGCAAAGGGCTGATCGTGCAATGTGTTGGGAGGGAGCCGAGGTCCAGAAAAGTCCGCGCCGTACCAGTAATACGTTCCGTTTTCAAAGAGCACTCCACCCATGTGAGATTGAATGGGTTTCCCGGCATCGTCGAGCCACACCCGGCCGGGCGCGAAGGAAGGCTGTTGGGCGGCAGAGAGTGATCCGAACAAGATGACCACGATCAGTAAGGCAAATGGTGACCTGAACGAAGATGGTGTGCGCACGTGGGTTGTCCTTGGAACGGCGAAGTTGAAACCATCTTACACGGAATTTTGGGTCAAACAGTGGCTATGCACGGACGAAGGAGTTGTCTAAGAGA
>CAYOOS010000615.1:0-2869 GCA_964405585.1 uncultured Acidobacteriaceae bacterium
GCTGCTGGCCTGCTACCTGCCGGCGCGGCGGGCATCGCGGGTAGATGCGGTGGAGGCGCTGCGGAGCGAGTAGGGGGCGGGTCCCAGTAAGCGCTAACTTTAACCAGGGACGTTTAGGCGGTGTAAGGCGCGCGCTCATTCCCTCCAAGGCTGCTTGGGTCAATGTACGATAAGCCCACCTATCGTTCCCTACCGTGGAAAGCGACTTCAGATCGGGAACAAACGGTTAAATTGGATCGCTTCTGCGTGGTCGCCCCGTCCCGGTTTCAGCGGCACCGGTTACCACCGAAGACACAGTTCGCCTCATCGACTTGGAGTACTTGGAGGAAAAACTATCATCGGTCTCGTCTTCTGAGCCATTTTCCGCACAAATCTGGCGTACTATCACCGGGAGGAGCCTCGCATGTCGCAGAAAGGCGGGTCCGTCTTTATGCTGGCCAATCCGCTGGCGGGATTCGGCACGCTGCCCGCAGCCGCCCAGAACGCACCTGCTCCGGAGACCCACACAATATTACAGGAGGAAGTACAGTGAAGAATTATTCCAGCACCGCCAAGAAGCTGCGTGGCGCCATTCCATTAGTTTTTTGCGTATTGAACGCGCACAGTCTGTATGCCCAGCAGGATGCGAAAGGGTGCAGTGATTCGCCGTTCATTACTCGCTTTCCCGGAAGCTCCATCGAGATGTGTGAAGCCAAAGATGATGACACACAAGATTTCTGGGTGAACGGTGGGAAAACGAAAAAAAACATGGAAGGCAAGAGAAATCACGTCCTCTACAACCTGCCCGAGACGGCCAGTAAGGCGCAGGTGACGCGCAATTTGTTCACTGCCCTGCGTCAGGCAAACTGGATTAACGACTACCTCGACGAATTCGCCGGCGCCGGCACCTGGCACAAAAACAGCACTTGGCTATCCATCAGTATCGGTGGAGGCCGTTATCACGTCTGGTCTATCACTTTGACCACTCTCACTCAGGATGTGACCGCAAGTGCGGCCGATCTCTCAAAGGGCATCGACGCTACTGGTCATGCGGTCGTTCCCGGCATTCTCTTTGATACCGCCAAGGCCGATGTAAAGGACGAATCGAAGTCGGCGCTGGATGAGGTTGCCAAGCTGCTTAGCGAGAATCCAAAGCTCAGGCTCTACGTCGTCGGCCACACCGACAACGTGGGCACGGCGTCGTCGAATATGGAGCTCTCGAAGCGTCGCTCAGCGGCCGTTGTTTCCGTTCTGGTAACTAAGTATCACGTTGCGCCGGCGCGACTGGACTCGTTTGGCGCGGGGCCGTACGCGCCGGTGGCGTCCAATGACACGGATGCAGGGCGGACGCAGAATCGACGGGTGGAGATCGTTAAGCAATAGAGCGCTGGCGGACTGGTCTGGGGCGGACGGTAGAGCATGGTATCGAGTTCGTCGCACAACGCGATCAACTCCTTGGATGTCAAGCCGAGTACCACTTCGCACGAAGCATTTCCAGCATTTTCGGAAACCGTGTTCTGCTGGCGTCACCGGCGGGTCCTTGTTCATTTTAGAACCGTACCACGCATGGCAAGGCACTTTCTCATAAGCGCACTCTTCGTCCACAATGCCTGTTTACGAGTGGCCAACCCATCAGTCCAAAGGGGCAATGAGACGCGGCCGACCCGCGACCTGCCGAAAATTGGGCGGCGATGCGGGCATGCGCAATACTCGCGGCGGGGGTTATTCCTGATTGGGCTTTGGCAGTTGCTGGATGGCCGCATCCAGCTTGCGTCCGCAGTTCGTCCAATCTACCGCGGGCATCGGCCAAAGCGCTCTGCTCCGCCTTCAGTTGCGATGCCACTTCTGATGTTCTCGACGAACTCTTCTGTTCCGCATCAACTGCATCGGCTAATTCCGCCTTCGCCTGGTTGATTTCCTTATCGTAATACCCTGCACTTGCCGTAGGTATTTTCGCCTCCACCGCCTGAACCTTCTCGGTGAGTTGGTTCCGCCGTGAGCTCAAGACTTCGTAGCCGGTACGCAACTCGTAATACTGCTGCGTGAGCCTCGCAACCGCCGCCTCGTGAACCTGCACGTCGGTGACAATCACCTGAGTCCGGGCGTTGAGGAGGGACGAACGCTCAATAGCCAAACGCAGTTGCTGTACTTCTTTGATCAGCGTTTCGCTGAGGGTTTGATCTGCCGGAGAAGATTGGGCGATTAGCACGACTGGTGCGAGCAAGAATACGCAGTATCGCATTGGGCCTCCGAATTACAATCTATCATCAACGTAAGGACAGAATCCCGGTAAGCGGCGTTTGCCCGACCGCCTGAGAGCCTATGGACGCTGGCCACGCCGCGCTTAAGGACAACGCCCCTCTTGGAGTAGCGAGTGATAGACGGCGTTTCCGGAAAGTGACCTGACGCGCCCCCAGGAAATCGCCGTGAACACGCCGGGCCGCCGCGACCTTGGACGGTTCCTGCCGACGACGGAGGCGCCCCTCAAGTTCGAGTCCGGCACAAGCAAACTGGCGATGCCCGTGCCTACCTTAGCGCTTTTGGGGCGCTGCCCCCGTCAAGAATTTGACGGATAGCGGCAGTGCTATGGCGCTGACGCCCGGGTGAGCTGCTATCTCATTGAAAATGCTCCGCTGCTCAGCGGCTAGCAAGTTGCATGATGGCTGTCCGTGACGGTCAAGCTGATTCTCGCGGCACTTGCGTTGGCGACGGGACTCGCGGCGCAAATCTCCATGCAGCGTCCCGGGATCACCGGCATTCCGCAGGCCCGGAAGCAGACAGCGCCCACGAAAGCTCCTCCCGCCGTCACGTTGAGTGCCGACGAGGAAAAGCGGCTGGACAAAGTCATCAAGCACATGAAGCGCAAGGACCGCAAGAAGCTGGCCCAGGC
>CAYOOS010000616.1:0-2865 GCA_964405585.1 uncultured Acidobacteriaceae bacterium
ATTTCAGCGGGCACTTCGTCCGTCGGGCGCAATGCCTGATATTCGGCAATGAGCGTGAACCAGCTTCGGAAGGCTTCCTGGTCGGGAGGGAAATTCAAGCGGAGAAAATCGGGCGTTCCATCAGCGAAGGTGTCCTGAGCGTCCACAGGGGCGAAGCTAGCCGCGCGCGCTTTGGACGTTGAAGAGGAATTATTGGGCGAGGGCTTTCCCAGCGCGCTCCAGTTCGCCGAGATTACGACGACGCAAACGGCAAGGCAGGCGATCGCAGCGATGACGGTTGTCGCCGAGGGGCGCGATGATTTGAATCTTCTGAAGCGATTTGGAGATCGAGTGAACATCGGACAAATACATTCCAGGGAGCGAGGAGCAATCTGGGAGCCAGTGCTACAAGTATGAACGGATTGAATTAGCTGAGAGCATATCAGTTCTAAGTGTGTTTGGCAGATGACACTAGTGGGCGGAGTGACACACATGCACTTTCCCATTTAAGGGCCTTGCATTGAGGGAATTTCCGGCCTGCTGGGGCGGCTGAGTGGGATGTGGTGCATCCGGGTGCGATCGGCAGCACATCGATTCGTTCCACGATGATGGTATGCTCGGGCCGACGACGCCAAACGCGACAAAAGAAGCGAATCAAATGATGGCGCCTGGGCTATCCGCGACGATGTTCGATGAGCTGAGGGCCCAAACCGGAATTTCGAATTAAGGAAATAATGATCATGAGATCGAGGATTGGCGCACTCCGCTTGATTTTTCCTGCCGTGCTTATTTTGGCGCTCGCACCACACAAAAACATTCAGGCAGAGGAGACGAATACGCGTGTGATTTGGCAGATCGGGGAGTTCGACCAGTCTTCGCGAGAGCTGGGACACAATTTCGCCACGGAGAGCCCGGAGTTTAACCCGGTGTTTACCGTCGGCCAGAGCAAGAGTAAAGATTGGCCTGCATCCCAAGAATGCACGGTGAATGCCGCCAGCGGGAAACAGAGCAGTCCTTACACGATTTTGTTTGATCTAGCGAGCCCACCGGAAGGAACGTACACGCTGGAGATTTCCGTGCTGTTGATCCGGCCGAGCGTGCCGAATCTGCTGGTGGAGATCAACGGACACAATGGATTCTATTACTTCGACAGAAAGATCAGCTACTACGCGGGAGACGATGGAGTGGACTCTCCTATCTACGGTGTCGACGAGTTGAAGATCAGAATGCAGGCTGGATTTTTCGTCAAAGGGCAAAACAAGTTGGTGCTGACGGCGGTTGAGGATTCCGAGAATCCAGACGCTGGAGCAATGCTGCTGTACGACGCGCTGCGACTGACGCAGGGTCCAGCCACGCAACTGAAGCCCAGCGCTGCCGTGAAGCCAACCGTCTTTTATAAGCAAGTACAGAACCAGACGAATGAGGTCACGACCGTTACAGTGACTCTGGCTGAAAAACTGCACAGCGGAGACGTGGATGTGCTCATCGGCGCGAAGCACTTCCGCAGCGCACTGGCAACGACGAACGAATTCGGACAACAGCGTTTTCAATTTGAGGTGCCTGAATTTGAGGGTGAGACAACGGCTGACGTCGCGATCCGGGTAAACGAAAAGAGCTATCACTCGAGAGTGATTATCGCTCCGGAACGGAAATGGACGATCTATTTCGTTCCGCACGCGCACCTGGACATCGGGTTCACCGATTTTCAGGCGAAGGTCAGCGAAGTTCAAAACCGCAACATTGACAAACTGCTGCAGTACTTGCCCGCAAATCCCAGCATGCGATTCAGCCTGGACGGCTCGTGGGTCGCGCAGAATTATCTGGCGACGCGAAATGAGCAGGCGGGGAAGGAGTTCCTGCAGCTTGCGCGTGATGGAAAGATCGGTATCCCAGCGCAGTATGCGAACCTGCTGACGGGTTACGCCAGCCTGGAAGAGCTGATCCGGTCGTTGTCGTATGCCCATGAGTTGCACCGTTCGGAAGGCATACCGTTTGAGTATGCGAACATCACGGATGTTCCCAGCGTTACCTGGTCCTATCCATCCGTGTTGAGCACGGCGGGGCTGCGCTATTTTGCGGAAGCGACGAACAGCGACCGCGGACCGATTGTGCTATTCGGAAAATGGAATGAGCGGTCGCCATTCTGGCGGGAGGGCCCGGACGGATCGAAGGTGCTGATGGCAAATACGCGCCAGTACTCGCAACTCTGGTTTGTGTGCGATTTGCCGCCGGGAATCGGAAATTGCCGCCAGGGGCTGCCGGCCTATCTGCAACAATTCGAATCACCCGATTACAAGCCTGACGCGGTGCTAATGTTCGGCAGCCAATTTGAGAACACCGACGTGCGGCTGGCGGAAGCAGACTTTATTGCCAGATGGAACGCCCTGTATGCATTTCCGAAAATTAACTTGAGCACGTTTCCGGATTACTTTCGGTATATCGAGCAGAAATTCGGGGCACAACTCGCCACGGTTACCGGAGATGGCGGGCCGTACTGGGAGGACGGCGTGGGTTCGGATGCCGCGAACACGGCGCGTGATCGCAACAACCAGTCACGCGCCGTTTCGGCGGAAAAACTTTCGACAATTTCCACATTTCTGAACCCAAGGCTCGCAGCTCCCCGGCAATTGATTGACCGGATGTGGACGAATCTGCTGCTGTATGCCGAGCACACCTGGGATTCGTGGGATTCCATTTCGCGGCCCGACAGCCAGGAGGCGGTGCGGCAACTGGCGACAAAAGATCACTATGTGTCTGAAAGCCAGCAAGCGGTGAGTACACTGGTTGAGGAATCGCTCAGCCAGATTGCGGACCAGATTCACATGCCGGCGAGATCGTTGGTCATTTTCAATACATTGACTTGGCCGCGGAGCGAAATGGTGGAGC
>CAYOOS010000617.1:0-2862 GCA_964405585.1 uncultured Acidobacteriaceae bacterium
GCCCGCGAAACAGCGCGTACAGCAACCCGCCAAGCGCAGGCCCCAGAATCGTCGCGCACTGAAAAATGCTGGAGTTCCACGCCACCGCATTCTGGAATTGCTCTTCCGGGACGAGTTGCGGCAGCAGCGCCCGGCTGGCAGGCATGCTGAAACTACGCACCGTGCCCACTAAAAAGAGAATCGCGAATATGGGCGCCACGGATCCGCTTTTGTGCAAAGTTTCCGCGCGCAGCGTAACCACCAGCAGCAACAGCGACGAAATCGCGTACCCCACGTAGCACACCGTAAGCAGTTTGCGCCGGTCAACGCGGTCCGTAACATGCCCGGCAACCAGAAACAGAAACACCGGCGGCAGAAACTGCACCAGCCCGGTCAGCCCCAGGTCCAGCGGCCGATGGGTGATCTCGTACACCTGCCAGCCCACGGCGACCGATTGCATCTCCGTGCAAAACACGATGCAGAATCGCGCAATCTGGTACAGCCGGAAGCCGGAAAAACGGAAAGCAGCGGTGCCTCGGGTAGTGGACTGATCGGGGAGCGCCATTCCTTAATAGTCTGCCACAGCCCGCACGATTGCCGCACCATGCGGTTATCCGTGAACCGATACCAGCGACCGCATATCGGCGATCAGGAAGCAGACAGGAGTCACGGCCCGACCACTCCAAACCTCTCTTCTCCACCTGACCTGACAATTGTCATCCCGACCGGAGTGCCGCGCCTTATGCGGCACGGAGCGGAGGGATCGTGGCACCATCCCGTCGTCCACCCAACCCCGTCATTCCGCCTGCCCGCCGTAGGAGGGAACGCAGTCTGCGAAGTGAGGGACGGTTTTGCATCGCACCCCTTTCGTGAGATGAATCCCTCTTGGGTCTGCTCTTATCTCTGCGAGCCCCTGTATCCTCTGGGCCTCGCTCAAAAGCTGTCATCCCGACCGGAGTGGCCCGATTCTCTCTCTCTCGCCACCTTCTGGCGCGTAGGGCCGCGCACTGGAAGGATCGTGCATCGAGTCCCTCCTTTCTTGGCCGCGATGCCTCTTGGGTTTGGGTGCCCCAGGTAACGGTTTTTTACCTGGGTCTTGGGTTTCCTCTCTCTGTGTACTCTGCGCCTGCTCAAAAAACCGTCATCCCGACCGGAGCGGCCCGATTCCCTCTTGCGCGCCGCCGTTTGGCGCGTCGGGCCGCGTAGCGGAGGGATCGTGGCGCCATCCCGCCATCCACTCGAACTTAAGGGGGATTAACACCAGAATTAGGCCTATCGGATCTCGACAAAAGATCCATACGTTCGTCAGGGAGAGTCAACTCCAAAGTCAATTCCTTCAATCTCCAGCCGCCGCCATCCTTGATGGCCAGTGCTCGCAGGTTTCCTTTTCGCAATTGGCCCCGCACGGGAATCACCAATTCGGCAGTGGCTGGATTTCCCCAAACTATTTTGCCTTCGGAATACCAGCCTTCTGTGATCGGGGTACCCAGTGATTCATTGAACTGCGGCGTGTGATGCGCCGTCGCCACGGCAAGTTTGTAGGCACCGTTACTAGTCACCCCGAAATGCGGCGCGGTGAGCATCAACAAAAGGACGAGTCCGGCACCCAGCAGGAGCCTTCGTCTCCGTGATGTCCACCAGCCAGTTCGTGTGGAGTTCTGTTGGGGGCGCCCCCGTTCCGACAAGGCGGCAAGCGCGCGAATGCTCCCAAACGAAATAAAGGCTGTGAGGGCAACCGCAACTATTCCCACAAATACTGAAAAGAACTGCTGGTGGCGCAGCCAGGGGACGAATGATGCGCCCACGACAATCAGTACTATGATTGCAACCGTTCTTCGCATGTCACCCTCTAATTAGCGCAGTTCAATTACTTAACGGCCAGCGATTCCCGCAAAAACGTCACCACTCGCGTCAGTGAATCGTTCGCCGCTTTTTCGTCCCACGCCATATAGCCTTTGCCATCCTTGGCCGCCGGATCGGGATAGCTGACCGGCGGCGCATTGCGATTGAATCCATGCGTAGCGCCGGCATACTCCACGGTTGTCACTTCAAAATTGTATTTTTTGGCAAGCGCCTTTTTAAGTTCAGGAGCCGCCTTCCCTTCTCCGTAAACATCTTCCGTCCCATAAAAAATGATCATGGGCGTCCCGGTCACCTTGCTGCCGCTCTCTTCCAATTTTTTCTCAAAGGGTTTGCACACCGGATAAAACGCCGCCTGCGCCGCGAATCCCTTCTCCTCGCCCATCCATTCTTTGCGGTGTGATTCCATCGCGGTTCGCAACGTGACTCCTCCACCCATGGAAAAACCCATGATCGCGATGCGCGCGGGATCAATCGCCGGCAATTTGCGCAATTCCTTCAACGCGGCAAAAGCCATGGGTAGGAAACTCTCGATCTGCGGCCGGTTCATTGCGGAGGTAAACACTCCCGTCTTGAAATCCACTTCAAACGTCGCGATTCCCGCATTCAGCAGTGCTCCACGATAAAACTCATTGCGCATGTCGACGCCTGCGGTTCCGTGAACGATCACCACCGCCGGGCACGGCGCGGAAGCGTTCTCCGGCAAATACAGTGTCCCCGACAAGTTGAAAGGCTGGCTCTTATCAAGGGATGAAAAGTGAATCGTGGTTCCAGCAGGCGCCGCTCCAACCGGCACGGCACAGACCATTAGAAGAACAACCGCAAGCAATCCAGCGCAACGCAAACAGCTCATCACGAGCCTCCTGAAAGTAGCTATGGAATTTACTGAAGCAAATCATCCGGCGGGTGACCCAGCCGCTAGTGGTAGGAGCGTTTTCCCTTGCGTGGGGCTTCGTCCCGCCAAGCATACCACCGTCATGTTCAAGGAATTGTAAAGATGAAGTGGCCGCCCGCGGGAAGCCT
>CAYOOS010000618.1:0-2861 GCA_964405585.1 uncultured Acidobacteriaceae bacterium
TGCTGAACGACCGGCTAACGCACGGCTGGGTTGTGAGGGAGCCACTTACCGAACGGTTTAGCAACTCTGCCTGGTCGCGCAGCAGCTTGCCACTCGCGGGAAGTTTATCTCAAAAAGGCGTGGTCCGCCGCCCCGTTTTTGCTCGAAGGCGCAGGGAATGCCGACTTGTGGGGTAGAACAGACCGCGTCACGGCTTGAAGAGACGTGCGTAGGAGAAGCTTCAAGGTTAAGGGGCTTTTCGGGGCAAACTGGCTGACGAGTGCCGGACCTGCTAAATTATTATTCTACGATCGAATTGAGATTGCACAGGAGATACCTTGAACATAGCCGAAGCGCAACGTGATGTGCGGACAGTTTTCCTGGGAGGATTTGCGGGTCAACTGGTTTCCAGCGCCGTGTGGTTTCTATCCGCGGCTGCCGCTACCTGGTACTCCACCAGGACTGGCATTCTTATTCTCGTTTTCGGAGGTATGTTTATCTTTCCGCTGACACAACTTCTGCTGCGTTTACTGGGCCGGCCCGCTTCCTTGCCAAAAGGACATCCGATGAACGCCCTGGGCATGCAGGTGGCCTTCCTGGTTCCGTTCAGTTTGCCCCTCATCGGCGCCGCCACCTTGTACCGTCACAATTGGTTCTACCCTGCGTTTATGCTGGTCGTGGGGGTGCACTATATGCCGTTTATCTTTATGTATGGGATGTGGCAATTCGGCATTCTCGCGGCCTCGTTGATTGGCGCGAGCATCGCCATCGCGCTGTATCTGCCGCCCGTTTTCAGCCTTGGAGGGTGGTTCACGGCGATTGTCCTTCTCGTGTTCGCGTTCGTCGGACGAAGCGTCTCGCTGCGAGAACATCGCTCCGCCGCATAGTCGTTTTGAGGGCGACTCAGAGACTGCCAGCAAGTGTGAGTGCGGGGAGGGAGAATCAGCTTCGGGAGCGCCGTAATGGGAGCCATGCGTTATTTGGGTATTTGCGGAAACATGGACGCGACTATTTCTGAGCGGCCTTTTTGACGATGTGCAACTTCACTTCTTTGCCGTTGACATCGAGAACGTAGGCGGTCCTTCCCTCGATAGCAACTTTCGTCACTATATTTGCCGCGATATCCGGGGGACGGTTATTGTTGTGCTGGTCCGGTTTGTAGGTGTAGTCGGCGAAGTAGACCCTATCCTCGGTTTCAATCGTGTAATGCATGGTGTTTCTTTTGCCGCGCAATTCACCCGATACGGCGGTTTCCGAGGAATCCACGATCCTGGCGAGCTTCCAATCGCGCGTGTTCGCCAGAGACGCAGTTGCAACTACCAGCATTGCCATCAGGAGGCAGAGCTTTTTCATTGGATATCCTCTGCGAAGTATAACGCGGTTTCCATTTCTCGCTCGCTTGAACCGCTGGACTATTTCCCGGGTCCCGATGGATGCGCTAGACGGATATCGCCCTAATTGAACGGAACTCTTCCCCCCAATTCCTGATACCGACGGCGCGGGCTTCCTGTTCAAAGCGGCGCAGACGATCAGGAGCGCCCGTGAACGAAGCAGGAAGAACTTTGATGGCAACGTCGCGCCCCAGCCGTTCATCACGCGCGCGATAGACTTCCCCCATACCGCCAGAGCCGAGCGGCGCGACGATTTCATAGGGTCCTAACCTGGTGCCGACGGCGAGTGACATAGCGCGTTGGAATTATACAGGTTCAGAAGACAAAGGGTTTGATGACTGCAGCCGGCTGGCTCTGAGCTTCCATTGCAGCCCACTGGACCGGCACAACTCGCGAACACAATCAATGATTGGGGCCGCGTGCTGGAAGCTGCGCAGCGCCTCGTGCTGCAATTGTTCGGAATGGCCAGGCGGTCCGAAAACAATCGGGCGCAAGGCGCGCCTCGCACTTCGTTCTCCTCACAGCTGCCCATGCTTGTAGCTGATAAATGCTTAGACGCGTTTCCTTGCACTTGCAGACATCGTGTATGCATCCATGCTGGAAGTCAAAGGCCGCAGAACGGTCACAGTTCGCGCACGGCTAAGGCTCTCTCTCCAATGTTGTGACGCTCATCACACGGCAGAAACCCAAACGTATTTGCCTAATACCTTAATAGCAGAACACGGAAAGTACCATTGTTGAACCGGATAATTATTGTTTTCATATAAGTACAAAGGAGTGTTACGTGAAAAAACTATTTTCGGGTATCATTTCGGCCATTCTCTGCTTCGTGTTACCGCTCTCCATTTTCGCCGGGGACAGCGGCTACAAAGTCACTTACGATGGCGGTTCTGTTTCGAATGTCAAGGCGGGAAATGGCGTCAGGCTCATATTTGACGCGAACCAAATTCGACTGATCAAAGACAAGTCGGAAATCATGGTAATTCCAGCGTCCGCAGTCACGGAGATCACTTATGGTCAAGATGTTCACAGGCGCGTAGGCGCGGCCATTGGGCTCGCTGTCGTTTCACTTGGAATAGGAGGATTAATGGCCCTCACCAAGTCAAAGAAACACTACGTCGGAATTACTTGGGCTACCGGAGAGACCAAGGGCGGCTTTGCGATGCAGTGTGACAAGAATGAATATCGAGGCATTCTTGCAGGACTTGAAGGCGTCACGGGCAAAAAGGCCGTGGACTCTGAAGCGATGACTGTAAAGAATTAACGACACGATTCCGATGACACATGATTCTACGGGAGGCCCGAACTCTAGATAACAGTTCGAGCTTCCCGGTCCTTCCATTGTGGTTGATTAGCCTCTAAAAAAGGCAAGACCCCACATTTGCTTTGATGATTGATTGTCGGGCAGGTCAGATGCCAGGGCTGAGCTAATTCGGCAAGAGAGGAAAATTCCCTTGATTCAACATACTCCATGGAAAGGCCATCTGTATG
>CAYOOS010000619.1:0-2855 GCA_964405585.1 uncultured Acidobacteriaceae bacterium
ATGGTCTCGATCATGTGCACCGGAATACGGATGGTGCGCGCCTGATCGGCGATGGCGCGCGTGATGGCCTGGCGGATCCACCAGGTGGCGTAAGTGGAAAATTTGTAGCCGCGGCGCCACTCGAACTTGTCAACGGCTTTCATCAGGCCGATGTTGCCTTCCTGGATAAGGTCGAGGAATTGCAAGCCGCGATTGGTGTATTTTTTGGCTATGGAAACGACGAGACGAAGGTTGGCCTCGATCAATTCTTTTTTGGCTTGCTCGGCTTCGGCTTCGCCGCGCTGAATAATCGTGAGCGTGCGCTTCAGTTCGGTCAGGCCGACTTCGCTAGCGTCCTCAATGTCTTTCAATTCCGAACGCCGCGTGCGCAATTCGCGGCGCGCTTCGGCGGCGTTGTCTCCCTTGGAAACATCGGCGCGGCGCTCCAGGCGACCCGCCTCGCGTTCGAGGGATTGCAGGCGCTCGACGGTGCCGCGCATCTTGTCCACCAGGCGCTTTTTCTCGAAGGGGTTGAAGTCGATGCCGCGAATTTCTAAGGAAATTTCAATGCGCGTGCGGGCCACGGCCCATTTGGCGCGGACATAGGGCCGCTTCTTGGATTTCGCGGTTTTGTCGAGTTTGACGGCCTGCTTCAGAGCCAGTTCGTAGAGTTTGGCAATTTTGTCGATGTGCTTGAGCGTTTGTTTGGTCTTGTTGGCGATTTTCTCTTCGGTGAGCTCTTCATCGTCAAACTGGACGATTTCCTTGATGGAGCGGGCGCCCTTGCGCAGGTCGTCGCCGACCGCGATGAGTTCCTTGATGACGATGGGCGAGCGGGTGATGGCCTTCATGACCACCAATTGGCCGCGTTCGATGCGCTTGGCGATGGTGACTTCGCCTTCGCGGGTGAGCAAAGGCACGGTGCCCATTTCGCGAAGGTACATGCGGACGGGGTCGTTGGTCTTCTCGAGTGAGCCGGGGGTGAGGTCGAGGTCGCTGCCTTCTTCCGCATGGCCATCGTCCTTGACGACGGTATCGTGTTCGCCGGACTCCGTGGAGACTTCCACAGCGCGGGCTGCTTTGGCCGAGGCAGCATCTTCGTAAATCTCAATGCCATTGCGCTCGAAGGTGGTGAGCAGGTCGTCGATTTCTTCGGAGGAATGCACTTCCGCGGGGAGCGAGTCGTTGACCTCGTCGTACAACAGATAGCCGCGTTCCTTGCCAATGGCAATGAGCTGCTTTACCGCATCATATTTTTCTTCCAAACCCGTAGCCGCCACAACTCTCCTCCGGCACTTCTATAACGTTGTTTATGCGCTTGCTTGAGGCGGGCGAACCTGCACACTCATCGAACCGAGCACGAACGGACGGCTCAAGATATCGAAGGGGAGGAATGCTGTCCTCCAGAAAGCTCTTGGATTTTTTGTGAAGCTCTGTACGCCGCGCCCTTTGCCCGCTGCTGCCCCACGCTTTGCCCGCCTGCCGAAACCTAACGGTCCCTCAGCATCGCACACTGATATATTGATGCTTTGGAGAGCGAAACCGTTATCCGCGTAACCCTTCTACGCTACACGTTTAAGTCCAGCCAAGTCAATCGTTTCCTTCGCGGAAAAGCGGCCGATAAGGACAACTTATTTGCTCCCAAAGAGCTCAGTGCTCCGGCGCTAAGCGCTTCATTAATTCCTGCTTGCGCGTCAGTAGTTCGCGCAAAGACGGCCCGGCGGCGTTGGCCTCGATGCTTCGCTGGACTTCGGCAAGTTCCTGCTCGATCTGGCGACGACTTAAGGCTTCCAGGCAGCTCTCCGCCTCTTCCCAAGTACCTTCCTGGGTGGGCTCGAAGAGGATCTCGAAGAGCATACGGCGGTCGCGTTCGTCGAGGAGGGCCCCGATCTCGGTGGCCTGCATCGGTTGATCCGAAAGTGCGGCGACGATCAGGGCAGCAAAGATTTTTTCCGTCTCCAAGCCCCGGTACAAGCCTCCCTGTTGCAACCGCTGCGCTAGTTCGCGGCGGAATTCCTCGGCTTCCATGAGCATGCGGATCAAGCGGCGTTCAATGGGCTTCGCGCTTTTCCCGACGAGTTCGGGTTGAATTTTCACTTCGCTGCGCCGTTCTGAGGCCGCTTTGTTCAACGCTGCGCGCAACACTGGTTCGTCAATGCGCAATTGCTGAGAGATACGGCTGGCCCATTCGGAGCGCAGCAGCCCGTTAGGAATCTTCTGGAGGTAGGGCATCAAGAAATTGAGAGCTCGCCGCTTCCCTTCACCGGTGGTCAAATCCATTTGGCGGGCGCGCGCGATCAGGTAGTCAACGTAGGGCGGCGATTCTTTCAGCGCCTTGATGTACGCTTCTGCGCCTTTTTCCTTGATGAAGAGATCCGGGTCGGCTTTCTTGTCGCCGATTGCGGGAAGTGCCAGGACGCGGACCTCGAAGTCCTGCTCCAGCAGCAGCGAGATGGAGCGCTCGGTGGCCGTTTGGCCGGCCACGTCGGGGTCGTAGTTTACAATCACGCGCTTGGTGAAGCGGCCAAGAAGCTTTATCTGCGGCTCGGCGAGGCTTGTGCCGCAACTCGCCACGACGTTGGCGATGCCTGCGCGGGCGACCGCGATAGCGTCCATGTAGCCTTCCACGAGAATGGCGAAATCCTGACGGCGGATGGCGTCCTTGGCGCGGTCCATGTGGTAGAGCACGTTGCTCTTTGAGTAGATAGGCGTCTCCGGCGAGTTCAGATATTTTGGAAGATCGTCGCCGAGGGCGCGGCAGCCGAACGCCACTACTTTGCCGGTTTCGTTTGCGATGGCGAAGGTGATGCGCCGACGAAACCTGTCGAAGAGCCGACCGCTTTGCTGGTCGCGCGAAACGAGTCCTGATTCGACCA
>CAYOOS010000620.1:0-2855 GCA_964405585.1 uncultured Acidobacteriaceae bacterium
GCGCCTGGGAGTGCCCGCTCAAATTGGTCGGCGGTGTCGGTGCGGGGGTGCGGGAAAACCGCGCGGAGCCGGATCAGTTGGGCAAGCAGATTCTTCTGCAGATCCGCGTCCACCTGGCCCGACGATTGCACCGCATTCAGATTCCGGACGCGCTGCTGTAAGTCGTCGACGAGTGAAGCGGCGGCGCGCAACTGCCCTTCTTGCCACTCGCCGCTTTCGAACATCTTCGATAGCTGCTCAAAAGGCTCCTGCGTTCTGGTGATCAGCGAAGGGGGAATCGTCATTGCCGCGATCTGTTCGAATGTGCGCTGCGCTTCATCCATCTGGCTCATCAGGTCCACGCGCGTTTCGAGAGCGAAGATCTGGGTCTCGTAATCCTGCAAAATGGCGTCGAAATCCGAATAGAGGCAACCTTCGTCTTTCAGGCGGCCCGCGATCTGGAGACAGTCGACTTCGGCTGACACCCGCGCACGGGATGGCATGCTGGACGAAAGCTCACGGACGCGGCGGAGCGCAATCACCAGCCGTGACATGAGCGCGTTCTTCCTCAGATTGTGCGGAATCCAAAGATTTGCAAATAACGAAACAACCGCTCCCAGAGTAAGGACAAGTATTAAAACGATGCTGCCGACTGCAGTCGTTTCTTCAGGCGGATGGGCGCGCAAGGATAATGTTACGGGGAAGACGGAGGACGGCGCGAACGGCTGGGCCGGTTGTCCGGGCGCGGCATAAGAGATGTGAAGATGGCCATCTTCGGATTCATCCCGGAGCCACAGGCAGAATGCAACCCAGCCTCCCTCCACCTCTTGGCAATTGGTCCGGTTGTCCGCGCTGCACTGGGGAAAGATAACCTGTTTTGAGCGATTCGGTCCAATAGTTGTGGCCCTTGTGAACCTCCTGCCGCGTGCGGTGACCTCCCATGTGATGTTGTATGTGAACGGGTCGTCATTTCTAAGGGTGAATTCCCCGCCCGTCGTCAACGGTACGGGACTTCCTGTGGGTGCATCCGGATGCACTCGAAAGGGAAACCCGGACACTCGAATCTGCCCCAGCGCGACGGTCCCATTGAACAGAGTAAAGCTGTAGTCGCCGGGCTCTATAAGATTGTGAACCAGAACTCTCACTGGGAGTTCCTGATTCGAGGGAAGATCTGCAGTTGTGAGTTCCGCGGTTTCGGGAGCTGCGGAAAGCGAGAATTCGATGCTGGCGCCGTGCGGAGGAAGGTGGCTTGCCGCTGAAATCAGGCTGTCGCCATGAAGATCGACGCGGGAAGTCTTTCCCGACTTATTTACTACCGAGATTAAAACGGATCCGGTCGCGTCGAACGGGTCGATAGTCAGGGCCAGGTTATCCGGCACGGTGAGCTTTTCGAAATCGGCGGCGCCCGCCAGAGGTGCGCAAGCCATCGCCGTCAAAACGAACAGGGTGCGAAGCTTAAGCATAAATAACACCTTTCCGCTAAGAACAGGCTACCCGGCAAAAGGCTGAAGTCTGATGCCGAACTGTTGTTCGAGATTGTAGGGGATGTTGTGAACCGTTCCCTGCCCATTGGCAATGGTCAGCTTGCGGGACCGGACATCTTCCACGTACTTCGGCAAGGACGCTTCGGCGCAGCGGTTGGCGATCGACTGAAGTCTGGCAACCTCCACATCCATGGGGTCGCTCGCGGGAATTTGCGTGAAGTCAGTCTGAATTGTCGTCACGGCCGCCGCGGAAAGTGAGCCGTTTTGGACGCAAATATCGAATAACAGAGCAATCGCCCGTTCGGTTGTGACGCCCATCTGGGCGCACATTGTCCGGGCTCTCTGCTGGATTTGACTCGCGTGCTCAGCCTGAATCGCCTGGTATTCCGGAGTGCGCCCGAGGGCTTGAAAAAGTCCATTCCAGGGCTCAAAAACGGCGAAGCGAATGGGATCCTGGATCGACTGTGCCCAGGCGAGTTGCTGGTCTCGATCCGAAGCCAGCATGGCCGTCAGTGCCTGCAGATTGTCCTGAAAGATATTTGCCGCCACCTCCGCATGCGCCGCCAGCATCTCGCCTATCATCGGCTGAAGCGAGCCCTGTCCCAGATTCCACTGCAGGACGCCGAAACTAATGCCCTGGCCGTCGAAATTGCCTGTGAGCCCGCAGTAGCATTCGGGAACTCCCATGGACGTCTCAAAGGCTCCAGTGAGAGCAAGGCAACGTTCCGTGATGTCCTGGCCCGCGATGGAAGGCGCCGCAGGCGGGTCGGCGCCAGGGAAAAGCGCGCTCCAGGTTTCCGGTCCCACAACGCCGTCCAGGGTAAGGCCGTTAGCACCCTGAAAAGTCCGGACGGCGGACTGGACACCCCCTCCGAACACCCCGTCGATACTGCCGGTATACAGGTTGAGGTCCTGCAGCCGCTGTTCCAGCTGGCGGACTTCATCCCCATGGGAGCCAAGGCTCAGAATCATACTTTCTAATCCCTGGGTGAGGCCATTAAGAAACTTGGCGCTCGCACCGCTCGGCACATTCTATCAGGTTTTCAATTCTTTGAAGTATTTGTTTGAGGCCAGAATCTGCGGAATCGCATTCTGTCTGTCCTCGGGCAGCGCAACCACCTTTTCCAGCGCCTTTTCCCAACAACGCCAAACATTCCACAATTCATTCAGCGGCCAACAGGAGCCGCCCCGCGGAGGACGTTTTCAAATGAGCGAGATGATCAAAAAACGAATCGGTGAATTAGGTCGCGTGCACAGATTGGACTGGACAACGGCCGAATAAACCGGCCAAACTGCTTGATTCTAATTCACTTGTTCTGAAATTCTCATTCAAGCAGATTTGCGCCGGTTTTTTAATGGCTGCTGATATCAGCCATCGCCCGCTGATGCTGC
>CAYOOS010000621.1:0-2851 GCA_964405585.1 uncultured Acidobacteriaceae bacterium
CGTTCATAAGACTGCGCCAGCAGTTCTCCATCCTCAGAGACCAGCACAAATTTGCAAGTCGTACTCCCCACATCAATCCCGCAAATCTTCCCCGCCCCCAAAGTAGCAACCGCAGCCCGCACCGGCGCACTCCGAGCGCCCAACGTCCCCGCCAGCGGCCGTATCTGCACCAACGCTTCAGAGCCCATATCTACCAGCCTCCCTCACTCCCCGCCGGGTGCCCCTGGTACTGGATTTGCACCTGGGTCTTGCGTTCCCCTGTTACGCCTCCCCCCAATGAACTTGAGGGTGCCCCACCCTTGCCTTATAAGGGTGGGTTCCGACGATCTAACGCCAAAACTCCTCCGCTCTTCCTCTTCTCTGCGAACTCAGTGTCCTCTGTGCCCTCTGTGTAAGTTCTTCGCTTTTCGCTTTTCGCTTTTCGCTTTTCGCTTTTTTCAACTTTCAACTTTTAACTTTCAACTCTTCTCACCTCACACCCTCACTCCCCGATCCCCCGCCAAATGCCTCACATAATTCGCCGCCATCCCCGCATTCCCGCGATGCGGCACCTTATAAGTCGCCTTCCGCACCTCCGGATGCTTAGCCTCAAACTTCCGCACCGCCTCCACGGTCAGCCCGGTCTCCTTCATCGCCCCCTCAAACTCCGCCGCCGCCCGTTTCTTCGCCTCCGTCAAGATCATCTGGCACCGCGAAAGCGCGTGCACCTCCGAATCGCCTTTCACCTCAATCGGCGCATACAGCAAATCCGGATACTTTCCCAGCACGTTCGCCATCGACCCCACCGACATCGTGTTCGGCATGCACGAATACGGCGAAAGCTCGCACGTCATGTGCGCCTTCTTGTGGTGATACGTGTGGAGCGCCTTTCCGATCAGCATGTGCCCTTCGCCACCGCGCAATTCAAAGTGGTAAAACGGCTCCGCAAGCTTCCGCAACTCTTCCTGGTCCGGCAATTCGTAAGGCAAATTTCCCAGCGCCTTCCGGAATCGGTTGTACGTCCCGCGATAAATCCGCTCCAGCGCGTGCAAAGCCAATTCCTCCAGCCGCGCATTCTTCCCCGTCGAGTGCCGGTGCTCCAGCTTCCGAATGCTCGGGTGCATCAAATAGTGCAACCACACCGCCACCGGCGGCGGCACCACTTCCCCGTCCTCCTGCTCCAGCCATCGCTTGATGTTGTAGTTGCCTTCTCCCTCGTGCGTCTGCAGCCAGAACTCCCCGGTAATCTTCACCTTCGCCTTCACGCGCAGCCGGTCCACTTCAATCGTTTCCCACTTCTTCCGCACTTCCCGCAGCGCCTTCGTGAAGTAGTCGCTCATCAAATGCCACGCCAGCGTCTTGTACTTCTTCCCTTTGTCCGGCCGCTCCAGGAATACGTTGTACAGGTACTCCACGCATTCCTTCAGCACCTTGTCCGTCTGCCCCAGGTTCACCTCGTATGGCCGCGTCATGTACTCCAAATCCATCAACTGGTCCGCGCACAAAATCCCCCAAATCAATCCCAGGCTCAGAGGCATGTTGATCTCCAGCCCGCCTCCGTCCGATGGCCCCTGGTCCAATTCATCCTGCGCAAACAAAAATAGCCGGAAGTCCCGCAGCCCCAGCCCATCCAGTGCCATCGCATACGATTCGTGGTACTGCCCAAACCGGCATGGCCCGCAAGCTCCCGCCGTCAAAAACAAATAATTATCTCTCGCTGCCTCCTTGCCTTCGGTCGCCACCTTCTTCTTCAGCAAATTCACCAGGCTTCCGGTAGTGAAAATCGTTGGGCAGCACGCCCCCACGTCAATCAATTCTTTCCCCGCATCCAGGTCATCCCGGTTAATGTTCGGCAAAGGCTCCGCTTTATATTTCAGATTGTGCAGCGCCCCTTGAATCAGCCGCTCAAGCTACCAAGTCAACCCTCCATACAAAATCGTCACCCTGTCCCGTTCCTCTTTCTTGAACGGCCTAGGCTTGTAAGCCTGATAGTGCTTAACCGGTTTCGGCGCATTGCTAATTGTCGTCTGTTGTACCGTAGCCATGATTTTCCCTCCTTAAACAATCCGCAATCTCGAAGCCTGTTCCTCGCCTCATCGTGGGCGATGCTTTCCTCTCGGGGCCCTGTACCTCACCCCTTCAGGGGTGAGGCTTTCCATCACAATGTCCCATACGCCAGCCCCGTCATTCCGAACGAAACCGGGTGCCCCAGGTTCGATTTCTTGCCTGGGTCTTGGGTCTCTCTTCTCTCTTCTCTTACCTCTGTGCCCTCTGTGTTCCGATCTCTGTGAACTCTGTGTTACCGTCCCCCTTCTCTTCCTGGTCACTGATCGCATTCCGGTCACTGATATCTGATAACTGATATCCTCACCGAAAACTCAAAACTGATAACTGAATCCTCTTGAAGAAGTACAACATGGCCGAGCTCTCCTCGGGGCAAGCCGCCCTTTTCCACTGCTTCCTGGATTCCGTCACCAGGAGCCAAGTGGCAATGCGCTCTTTCGAGAAGTAGCTGGGTGGAAAGTGGCGTCGCCTGCTCGAGCGCAAGCAAGCAACACCGTAATCTGAACTGACCTGAAGTATCCGCCCTCAGTTCCCCAAGTATTTCGCATTCCTGAGAACCGCGGTCCCGAAAAAAACAGAACCGCAAGGCGAAAGTTTCGCCGAGTCTAGTACACAACCAAATCCCAAAGCAAGATGTTTACACCCCGGCCTGTGAATCCAACCGCAGCGCGCAGCCAGCTGCGCCCCATGTCCGCAAGATCTCTAATGTCTGCCCGGGTTCCCCTCTAACGCCTCCGCCCAAATGAACTTGAGGGTGCCCCACCCTCGTCTTTCAGAGGGTGGGCTCTGACGATCAAGCACCTCAAAT
>CAYOOS010000622.1:0-2845 GCA_964405585.1 uncultured Acidobacteriaceae bacterium
CGGCGCCGAGCAGCCCATCACCGAATTCGCTCCCGTGGATGATCCCGCGCAAGTGCTACTTCTCGTTGAAGCGGGCCCGGCGGTCTACTTTCTGAAAGACGTTCATCTCTACACTGCCAGCGCGCTCCTCGAAGGCCTCTCCCCCGGTGACCGCGTCGCCGTCGTTCGCTATACCGAAGCGCCCCTGGCCCTGCTCGATTTCACCGCGGACAAGCGCGCCGCACAAAATGCTCTAAGTGGTGTGAGCTACAATCTTGGATTTGGTCAGTTGGATCTTTCCGTCAGTTTGAACATCATTCTCGATTGGCTTGTGCGCGTTCCCGGCAAGAAAACCATTGTTTTGCTCTCCACCGGCGTGGACACTTCCTCGATTGCCGCCGTCGATCTGTTACAGTCGCGGCTGCAGACCGGCGATGTGCGCGTACTATGCGTCTCTCTTAGCGCGCCTCTACGGAATGGCAAAGCAGGCGGCCGCACCCAGATCCAGCAGACACAGCAGGGTTTTGCCGATGCGGATGCGCGACTCCAGGCCATTGCCGGCGCAACCGGCGGCCGCGTGTTCTTTCCGGAAAACGCCAAAGCATTTCAGGAGACCTACCGCCAGATCGCGCAACTCGTCCGCCACGAATACAGCTTGGCCTTCCAGCCGGCCGTTGCTGATGGCGCTGTTCATCAAATTAAAGTAACAGTGAATTTGTTGGACGAACCGAACAAGGGAAAACCACTCGCATACCGGATAGATCACCGCAGAGCCTATCGCGCTCCCAGCCCCTCTCCTGCTTCCTGATTCAACGTGTTTTTTGATTCCGGTTTAGCTGGTTCTGCTCTCGGAAGGCTGTTCTCACTCGAATTCCTTCATCGTCTTCGCCATCTCGCGCAAGCGCGCATCCACGCGCGCGAACACCGTTTCCTTCTCGAAGCCGCCATCCCCATTTCGTTCCCCGGCGCAAATTCCTGTCAACAATTCCACGCCCTGTTCCACGCGTCCGATCGGCCAGATATGAAATTTCCCGCTCTTCACTGCTTCCAGCACATCTTCCCGCAGCATCAGGTCCTCGACGTTTGCCGCCGGTATCATCACGCCTTGTGTCCCGCTCAGGCCTTCAATCCGGCATGTATCAAAGAACCCCTCGATCTTTTCATTCACGCCGCCAATGGCCTGAATATCGCCGCGTTGATTCATGGAACCCGTAACCGCGATGTCCTGACGCAGAGGAAGCTCCGCCAGCGCCGAGAGCAGCGCGTAGATTTCCGTCGAACTCGCGCTATCCCCGTCCACGCCCGAATACGATTGCTCGAAGCAGATGCTCGCCGCCAATGAAAGCGGCTTGTCCTTCGCGAAGCAGCTCCGTAAATATCCCGCAATGATGTGCACGCCCTTGTCGTGAAAACGGCCGCTGAGGTTCGCTTCGCGCTCGATATTGATGAGCCCCGCCTTGCCCAGCGCCGCGCTCGCGGTTATGCGCACCGGCTTGCCAAATGCATACCCGCCAATCTCCAGCACGCTCAGCCCATTCACCTGGCCGACGCAGGTGCCCTTCAGGTCCACCAGCAGAGTTCCCTCTTCGATCATCTCCCGTATGCGCGTCTCGATCAGGTTATGCCGCTCCATCTTCGACGCAATTGCCGCACGCACATGCGCCGCGCGCACCACATTCTCTCCCGCCGCTGCCGCCGTATAATGTGCCTCGCGCGCCAGGTCGGCAATATCCACGAAGCGCGCCGTCACTTTGTTACGCCGTCCCGCCTTCCGCACCCCGTATTCCAGAATCGCCGCGAACGCCCCGCGGTCGTATGGAAAAAGGTTTTCTTTTTCACTCAGCGATCGCAACCTTCCCGCGTACTCTTCGATCACTCCATCGCTCAGCGGCATCTCTTCGTCAAACTCCACCCGCACCTTGAAAATCTTCCGGAAATCTTCTTCGTACTCATAGAGCATTTCGTACAAATCGCGATCCCCGATCAGGATCACTTTTACGTTCAGTTCAACAGGCTCCGGCTTCAGCGCCGTCGTTGCAAAGGGATAGAACACTTCCATCGGCTGAATCTCCAGCCGGTTGTGGTTCAGCGTGCGCTTCAAAGCCCGCCACACTCCCGCTTCCGATAGCGCTTCAATCGAATACATGATCAGGAAGCCGCCATCGGCGCGCAGCAACGATCCGCCGCGCAGATCCATGAAATCGCTGCTCCAGCCGCCACGCGCATCGTAGGCGCGCTGAATTGTTCCAAACAGATTGGCGTACGTTGGCGTCGTCTCAAAGATCACTGGAGAATCGTTTTCGCTGTTGTGCGACAGAATCACGTTCACGCCATACACCCGGAACGGATCTCGCTCTGGTCCCGGCATCTTCTGCATCACTTCCGGCGGCTCTCCGGCTTGATCATCCTCTCCTTCGCGTTCCTTGAAGGGACCCAGATTATCCAGCAGGTGATGCCGCACCTCTTCCAGGTACTCCGAAACTCCGTCGCCGGGGTATTTCTCCTTCAGTTCCTCGATTACCCCATCTACCAGCACCGAAGCCGCTTCCTGTTCCAGGTAACTCAATTCGCTTGCCAGTTCCCGCGAAAGCGTCAGCGTTTTCCGGTAGACCACCGTGAATTCCTGCCGGAACTGTTCGTACTTCCGCTCAATCTCTTCCGCCACTCCTGTTTCGAGCTTCCCTTCGTGCACCATCTTCGAGATGTCCTCGATGGGCACCATCTGGCCTTCAAGCACGGGGAAAATTTCCGGCAAAGCCACCGCGCCTACCTGCATGCGGCCGAGCGCAAATTGATCGCGGGCGATGCGGCGGGTGAAATCGTCCATCAGCTCTTTTTCGCGCACGGTGAAACGCTCGACGATGCG
>CAYOOS010000623.1:0-2843 GCA_964405585.1 uncultured Acidobacteriaceae bacterium
CTTTGAGACGCTTGGCGAGCGCTACGCCGGCCAGCACTTCGCCGACAGATACGGCGTGAATCCAGATGGCACCGGGGCGATCGGCGGGGAGTGTCGCTGCTCCGGGAACGGAAAAGCCGAGCCGCTGGCCCAGGTTTGAGAGATACTTTCCATGACGCAGGCCCTGAATCAGCCAGTAAGGCGCAGTGATAACGGCGGCCAAGCTCATTAAGAGGCTATACAAGAAATACACGCGATCTGGCTCCGGTGTGACTCGGATTTGCGAAGGCCCGCTCTGCCTGAAACAGGGCAACCCTGCTTCACCCCAAGGAATCGAAATCCACAGGATGCAAACAGCTTATTATATCCTCATGCGAAAACTTTCTGCTGCGGTTCTGGTGGTCCTCCTGATGGCAATGCTGGCGCCTTTGCTGGCGGCGCAGCAGGCTGCGCCGATGCGCGCGGTGATCAAGGACTCCCACGAGGGGATGACCGTGGGGATCGATCCGTGGACGGTTGCGTCGCGGTACAAGGAGAAGTTTCCGAAGAAGTCGCCGTTTTCCAAAGGGGTGATTGCGCTGCAGGTTTCTTTTCGCAACGACACCGACGAGAGCATCCGGATTGATCTGGCGCACATCCGGCTGCTGGTGCAGTTCAGCGAGGACGAGAAGCAGGAACTGGAGTCGATGACGGCGGATGATGTGGCGGACGCGGTGTTGCTGAAAAGCAGCGGCAAGGATCCTACGGCAAGAAAACTTCCTTTGCCGATTCCGATTGGGAGATCCGCGGCGAGCCGGGACAAGAATTGGGTGGAGTTTCGCGATACTTGCCAGAATGCGGCGATTCCCTCGCCGATTGTGGCGGCGCACACTTCGCTGGAGGGGCTGCTTTATTTTGATTTGCGGGGTGAAGTGGAGTTGCTGCAATCTTCGCGGCTGTATGTGCCGAACCTTACGGCGATGAGCACGAAGCAGCCGCTTTCGTATTTTGATATTGCGCTGGGGAGTGGGGGGACGAATTGAAGGGGAAGGAAGTAAAAGGGGTGGAGGAAGTTAAGGAGCCGGAGGAAGGCAGAGGAAGCAAAGAGGAAAGATAACGCAGAGGCGCAGAGATCGCAGAGTTTCGCACAGGAAGAGGAACCCCAAGACCCAGGTAAAAAAAACGTTACCTGGGGCACCCACGTCGAACTAAGATGGGAACGGAGAAGCCAAATATTGATTGAAGTGGAGATAAGACAAAGACGCCATTCGGGAGAATGGCGTTCCGGGCGAACCCAAAGAGCACAGGCAGGAGTGACTGTGCCACATGAAATGAGAATCCAAACTTATGCGTCACAAGGCTGTCTGGCTGGTATTGGGACTGGTCGTGGTTATTGGAGCAGTCGGCTGGTTGGTTCAGCGAACACGACGAGTGATAGTGACGACTGACGTCGCGAGCGTCGAAGCGGACATCCGCGGACACCTGCCCTTGGGAAGTTCAAGGGCTGAAGTTGAATCGTACTTAGAACAACGCCGAATTCCGCATTCCTACATTGACGAGCCAAGGGGAGCACCTCAGCTGAGTCATACTGAAACAGCTATGATTCGGGAGGCGTCGCGCACGTGGTTGATTCGTGGAGATATTCAGATTTTGTTTAAATTTGACGACCATGACAAATTAATCAAGCATTCGGTGACGGAGATTTTCACCGGCCCTTAGGTCAGCGCCATCGTTCCATACAGTTTCCAAAGGATTCGAAGTCACCTTCTCCAAGTACTCCCTGATAATGCCACAGCCGGAAACTGAGCCACTACTGAAGTTCTTGGCGATTTGCTGAGAGTGGTGCGGTCGGCTACCATTGATGGGCCTACACATTTCCGAAATTCCAGGACCCATGCAGACATTCCTTGAACAACTGAATCCGGAGCAACGACTTGCCGCGGAAACCACGGAAGGGCCGGTGCTGATTTTGGCCGGGGCGGGGACTGGGAAGACGCGCGCGATCACGTTCCGGATGGCGAATCTTATTTCCAAGGGCGTGCCGGCGGAGTCCATTCTGGCGGTTACGTTCACGAATAAGGCTGCGGAAGAGATGCAGACGCGCGTTACGGATTTGCTTCTGCGGGCGGGCGTACCGCCGGAGCGGCCTTGGATTTCGACGTTTCATTCGCTTTGCGCCCGGCTGTTGCGGCGAGAGGCGGCTGCGACTGGATTGCCGAAGGATTTTGCGATTTACGATGACGATGACCAAGTGGCCGCGGTGAAGCTGGTGATGGCCAAGCTACATATTGAGGATGACGCGCTGACGCCGCGCAATGTGCTGAGCCGGATCAGCTACGCAAAGAATCAGGCGCAATCGCCGGAGCAGATGAAGGCGGAGGCGTTTGGGCCGGATACGCGGAAGGTGGCGGACATTTTCGCGGCGTACGAAGGGCTGCTGAAACAGAGCAATGCGCTGGATTTTGACGATTTGCTTTTGCGGGCGGCGCGGCTGCTGCGGGAAGTGCCGCAGGTTCGCGAGCGCTGGCGGAATCGATTTCAATATGTGCACGTGGACGAGTATCAGGATACGAATCGCGTGCAATACGATTTGCTGCGGCTGTTGACGAACGAAAAGCAGAATGTTTGCGTGGTGGGGGACGAGGACCAGTCCATTTATCGGTGGCGCGGGGCGGACGTTTCGATTTTGCTGAGTTTCTCGCGGGACTTTACTGGGGCGAAGGTGGTTCGCCTGGAACGGAATTACCGTTCGACGCAGAATATTCTGGATGCGGCTGCAGGTGTCGTGGCCAACAATCCAGACCGATTGGGGAAGACGCTGACGGCGGTGAAGGAAAAGGGCGAGAATCTGCGCTATTTCGAGGCACGGGATGCGCAGGCGGAGG
>CAYOOS010000624.1:0-2831 GCA_964405585.1 uncultured Acidobacteriaceae bacterium
CGTTGTAGAAGGCGCGGAGTTTGCCGTCATCGCTGCGGACGACGACGAGCGGCTCTTCGTTGACATCGATGGTAAAGAATTGACCGGGCTCCTTGACCTGATCGAGGCGGCCGACGACCTGCCAGTTGGAGGCAAAGACGGAGTCGCGTTCGAGTTGCGCGATGCGGGGGTCGAAATACCAGGGAGCGGGGATGGTCGAGGTGTTTTCGAGAGGATTCGCGGGATTGTAGAGATTGAGGACGTCGCGGACAGTGCGCTCGTGCATGAGAGAAGACTCCGAGAATGAAAGAGATAAATGCGGGCTTCATTTTCATGCAGAAAGAGATGGGGAAGCAAGCGGGGGATGAGCACCCAAAAAGCAGATTCCTCACTTTGCTCGGAATGACAAAGCACCCGCCTCCCTCCTGCGGCGGGCAGGCAGAACGCGGCCGCTACAAAGGATTAGGCAGAGACCATCGCGGCGGATTTGTCTGAGGAGAATTCGGCCAATGAGATTTCACGCATGCGGAATTTCTGGATTTTGCCGGAGCCGGTCATGGGAAAAGAGTCAACGAACCGCACGTAGCGGGGGATTTTGAAATTGGCGATCTGTCCTTTGCAGAAATTCATCACGTCCTGTTCGGCCAAGGTGGCGCCACGCTTCAGCTTGACCCAGGCCATCACTTCTTCGCCGTATTTCTCGTCGGGGATGCCTATCACCTGAACGTCGGCGATGCCGGGGCAGGTGTGGAGGAACTCCTCAATCTCGCGGGGATAGATGTTCTCGCCGCCGCGGATGATCATGTCCTTGATGCGGCCCGTCATGCGGATGTAGCCGTCGTCGGACATAACGCCCAAATCGCCGCTGTGGAGCCAACCGTCGGGCTCGATCGCTTCCGCGGTGCTCTTGGGATCGTTGTCGTAGCCCTTCATCACCAGATAGCCGCGACAGCAAATCTCTCCAATCGCGCCGCGCGGAAGAACCGCGCCGGTCTTGGGGTGGACGATACGGATTTCGGTGTGCGGAAGCGCGCGGCCCACGGTGCTGACGCGAACCTGCAGGGAGTCGCCGGTACGAGTCTGGGTCATGCCGGGAGAAGACTCGGTGAGGCCATAGACGGTGGTCAACTGTGTGCAATGCATTTCTTCCACGACGCGGCGCATTAGTTCGATGGGGCAGGCGGAGCCGGCCATGATGCCAGTACGCAGCGAGGTGAGATCGAACTCGTGGAATTGCGGATGATTGAATTCGGCGATAAACATCGTGGGCACGCCGTAGATGGCGATGCAGCGCTCCTGCTGAACAGTGCGAAGAGTTTCCAGCGGATCGAAAGATTCCGAGGGCAGGATCATGGCGGCGCCGCTGGCCAGACAACTCATGTTAGCCAAAACCATGCCGAAGCAATGATAAAACGGAACAGGGATGCAGATGCTGTCGCGCTCGGTCAACTTCATGGTGTGGCTGATCAGCACACCGTTGTTGACGACGTTGTAGTGGCTGAGTGTTGCGCCCTTGGGGAAGCCGGTGGTGCCGGACGTGTATTGAATGTTGATGGCGTCGTGGCAGGAGAGGCTGGCCTTGCGTTGCTGAAGGCGCTCAACGCTGGTTTGCGGCGCCATTGAAAGCAGGTCCTGCCAGGGCAGCATGGAAACAGGAGCGTCCTTGCCAATGAATATGAGATTGGAGAGATGAGGTAGCTGGCGGGATTTGAGAGAGCCGGAGCGGCCCTCGGCCAATTGTGGCGCGATGCCGAACAGGCTCTCGACATAATCGCAGTCGTGGAAGCCGCGGATGAGGATGAGCGTCTGGCACTCGGACTGGCGAAGAGCGTATTCAAGTTCGTGGGCGCGATAGCGAATGTTAATGTTGACGAGAATGGCGCCGATTTTGGCAGTGGCAAACTGGGTGAGCACCCATTCGGTGCGATTGGTGGCCCAGATTCCGACGCGATCGCCCTTCTGGATGCCGATGGCCATCAGGGCGCGGGCAAGTTGTTCGACTTCGCGATGAAGTTCGGCCCACGTCAGACGATCACCCGTGTGGCGAGCAACAAGAGCGGGACTGGCGGGGAAAGCGGCGGCGGTACGATCAAGCATGCCTCCGATGCAGAGAGTGGAGAGGGGTGGTTCCGATTCGCCGCGGGTGTAACTAAGGTCGCAAGGATCTAGGTCGGGTTCCAAAGGATGCCTCGTAAGACCTGATGGAGTGGATTACGGTGCAGAATAGCGCCGTGGCGGGATATCAGTCCAATTAATAGTATTTGGATTGGGAATAAGTGGGATGGATAGTTGCTGATTGGCTAGCTAATGAATGAGGGACCGGCAGGAGGCGATTGAGAACGGTGCATGTTCCTGTTCGTTGCTGTCGGCGCGGTCGCCATGTCACGTGATCAGGCCGCCATAATGTTGGAGCAACCTCTCTGCAGCAGTCCTCGGGCCATCCCACTGCGCGATGATTTTGGCGAAGGAGGCGGCCTTTGCCTTGGCAGACTCATCGTGCAGCA
The DNA here is from genome assembly GCA_964405585.1 of uncultured Acidobacteriaceae bacterium. GTDB lineage: Bacteria > Acidobacteriota > Terriglobia > Acidiferrales > UBA7541 > Acidiferrum. Next base: position 2,484 of record CAYOOS010000624.1, read on the forward strand.
ACACTTGAATTGCAGACTGAACCCCGCGGGATGGGTCCTTCGATTTGGGGACGCGAATTGCGAATCCGAGCCGTTCAAGACAAGCCAGGTTCGCAACCTGCTCCATCTGCATACCAATGCCAACCACGGGCTTACCCGCCAGTGCGGCGGTCATGACCGTTCCGATTCCTCCATGAATGACGGAAAGATCGGCCATCTTATTGACCTGCAGCGCCGGTAGCCAGTCCGTCAGGAGGACGTTTGACGGAACACGAACTCCAGAAAGCTGTGCAAGCTGAAATTTCACGGGAGCAATCACGCGGTACGGCTTGCCTTCAAAACTCTCGACGATCCTGGCCACAATCTTTG
>CAYOOS010000625.1:0-2817 GCA_964405585.1 uncultured Acidobacteriaceae bacterium
CGACAACTTTACGAAAATCGTGGGGGCACACGCGCTGAAGTTTGGAGTCGAGATGCGGCGCTTTGAGGTTTACAACCCGTTTTCCTCCCGGACCGACGGGTTGTTCATCTTTGGCGGCTCGGGCCCTTTTTCGACCGGCGATGCGGGAGCCGACTTCCTCTTAGGCATTCCTGATAGCTACCAGCAGGGGAGCGGCGACATTCTGAATGAACGGGCTCAGGAGTATTACTCCTATGCGCAGGACCAGTGGAAGATCCGGCCCAATTTCACTCTCACCTATGGCCTCGGAAGGTCCATCGATACGCCCATGGTGGACAATTACCATGACAACCACGCAGGCATCGCCTTTCGGCCCGGCCAGCAATCCACCGTTTTTCCCACCGCCCCCGAGGGATACGTGTTTCAGGGCGATGCCGGCGTCAACGCCTTTGGGACCACCAAGTATGACCATTTCGGTCCCCGCCTGGGCTTTGCATATTCCCCCGATTGGGGCCGACTGACGGGCGGCGCCGACAAGACGAGCATTCGCGCGGGATTCGGGATTTACTACAACCGCTTCAACGGCGAAACGGCCCTGCAAACCCAGGGATCTCCGCCGTTCGCCGAGTTCTCGTTCGGGATTGGCGACGTCGGCGGATCGCCCAGCTTCGCCAATCCTTTCTCGGGATGGGAGCTGGGCACAGGGAACAAGGTCAGCGCGGTATCGATTCCCAACAAATTTCCTTACGCTCCCGGCGCCACGCCGGACTTCTCGGTCCTCGAGCCGCTCGATATCAGCGTCTACGATCCGCACATCACCATTCCATATTCGGAAAATTATAACGTTACGATCCAGCGGCAACTGGATGCGGACACGGTTCTTTCGCTCGGCTACGTGGGCGCGCAGGGCCGCCATTTGCTCGAAGCTGTCGAGCTGAACCCTGGCATTAACCCCGCCGGCTGCGCAGCCAACCCCGTGTGCGTTTCCAATCGCGCGTTCCAGCCGGTCGACTTCCCCGGCAACTTCAAATATCCCGGGGATATATTTGCGTCCATCGGAGACGTCACCACCGCCGGCACCTCGAACTACAACGCCTTTCAGACCTCGCTGAACAGGAATCTTTCGCACGGCCTCCAGTTCCTGGCTGCCTACACGTGGTCTCACGCTCTCGACATATCCTCGGGGTATGAGAATTCCGGCTTTGGCGGCAGCGGTTCGGGCGGCTTTGGTGAACTCCGGTCCACAAATCCCTTCAACCCGCATGTGGACTACGGAAGCTCCAACTACGACGCAAGAAACCGGCTGGTAATCAGTTACCTTTACCAATTCCCGAGCCTGCACACTTCCCGGTGGATGCTCGGACGATTGGTGGATGGATGGCAGATCAGCGGGATCACCACGTTTCAAAGCGGTTTCCCGCTCGATGTCGTCGATAGCAGCTACCCCTCTTTGACTTCCAGCGCTTATACGTTCTACACATACGCCGGAGGCGCTGCTTGGGACGTGCCCAACGTCGTAGGTCCCATCCAGTACATGAACCCCCGGACCAGCGCCAACAACTCATGGGTGAGTCCCAGCGCATTCAAGCACCCGGCCCTTGGCGTCGAAGGCAACGCGGGCCGCGACATCCTTCGAGGGCCGGGCTTGAACAACTTTGATTTTGCCGTGATGAAAGACACCGAAATCACGGAGAGCACCAAGGTCGAACTGCGGTTCGAATTCTTCAACCTCTTCAACCACACGCAATTCGATCCCAATGGCATTACCACGGACATCAATTCACCCGCGTTTGGGCAGGAAACCGCGGCGCATGACCCTCGCATCATCCAGTTGGCTGGAAAGTTTTATTTCTAGCCTGCCGTCCAGCCGTGATGGCGCAAAAGCGCGCCCTCGCGGTCCCCTTTGTTTTCGCGCCAGCTTCTGAAATGAAGGGACACTTGTGGCGGCAGTTCCCGCGGACCTCGCCGCAAAGTCGCTCTCGAAATTCTCTGGCCGCTCCGGGCGTATACTTCCTGCAGGGTCCCCGGGCTCGCAGAACATGCCGCGAATTACATCCATGAACTTCGGCGAAGCGGTGCGCCTGGCCATGGCCAGCCTCTGGGCGCATAAGCTCCGCACCGTGCTTACGCTGCTGGGCGTGGTGATCGGGGTGATGTCGGTGATCGCGGTGGTGAGCGTCGTGAATGGATTAAATCGCTATGTCGGCGAAAAGCTGTTCAGCCTCGGCGCCGATGTCTTCCTGGTGAGCCGCGGCCCGGCGATCATCACCAATATTGACGACTATGAGACCACCCAGAAACGCCGCAAATTCACGCTGGCCGATTACGAAGCCGTCCGCGATGCCTGCCGCGGCTGCGTCACGGTGGGTGCCTCGGTCGATCGCCACGGCTCGCAGGTGAAATACGGAGGCGATTACGTCGCGAACGCCGACATTAACGGCTGGACCGCCGAAATGCCGCTTCTCTATGATTTGGACCTCGCCACCGGACGCCAGATCAATCAGACCGACGTTTCGCAAGCGTCGCCGGTGTGCACGGTGGGATATGACATCCCGGAGAAATTGTTTCCGGGAAGAGATCCGCTGGGCCGCGTCGTTCGCGTGGACACCGGCGAATGCCAGATCATCGGCGTGAGCAAGAAGCGTGGTTCGGTAATGGGAACCTCGCGCGACATCTGGATCGTTCTGCCCATCACCACGTTCCACAAGATTTACGGCGCCGACGATTCCGTGCGCCTGTGGGCCAAATCGGGCGGCACCGAGTCCCTCGACCGCGTCATGGATGAGGTTCGCGCGATCGTTCGCGTCCTGATCGACGCAAACGCCCAGATGCAGCGCG
>CAYOOS010000626.1:0-2804 GCA_964405585.1 uncultured Acidobacteriaceae bacterium
ATCGAGGTGCCTCCGCTACCGAAGAAAAGCCCACTGACGACGGCATTGGGGCCCGCGGTAGAAATTACATTTATTTTAACCTGCCCGGAGATGTTCCAAAGGAGATAAACGCCATTCGAGAAATTCGACAGCACCTGTGAGTTCAGAACATTGTTGGTCGAAGGATCGACAATTTGAATGGTTTCAGCCCTTCCAGCGCTGTTGTAGTCGCAGGCATACAGGGCCAAAAGATGGGTGTTTCCATCATTGAAAGCGATATTGAGGCTAAAAGACGTGTTGTACCAAGCGGCCCCAAGGGCGACCGCTCCAGGAACCGAGAGGGCTCGCACGTCGCCGGAACTCAACGCCCATGTGTACACGGCCGCGTTTGCTTGGGTGAAAGTTGCATACGACGGGAGGCTTTGACTGGAGCCAGCCAGCGAATAACCATCCGAGCCGTAGGAACTGGGCCAATTCCCCTGCGTTGCGACATCGTCCTTCACAAATTGGGCGCTGTTTGCGGGGCTGGGCGAGCCGGATGAGGAACCTGAATTTGAGGTGCCGCTCGATGACGAACCTGAACTTGAGGAGCCAGACGAGGACGAGGAGCTCGAATCCGAGGAGCCGGATGACGAAGTTGAAGAACCAGAAGAGGAACTCGCATTTGAACCTGTGTTTGAACCTGTGTTTGAAACTGTGTTTGAACTGGCGGTGGATTGAGACCCACGGGAAGTCTGGCCGCAGCCGGCGGACAGCAATACTACGGCGCAGAGAACCGCCAATAACATTTGCTGGGATGGATGGCTCATCGCGCTATCGGTGTGATTTCGATTTGTTCGCGTGCCATAGCTGTTTGCCTGGCTTCTAAGCGGCCAAGCGCACAGCGATTGTCAGCGATGGGCGATGCAGAGGACTACTGGACGGCCGGTCATACTTCGGGCAGCCGGGAGACTGTACGCAGGGGCAGGATCGTTCGGTCGAAATCAGTAACAGGATTCAGCCGAGTCCTTGTGGCATTCCAAGGCAGGCCGTCCGGCCGATCCAGCGGATCTGAAACGCCTGCCAGGGAAGCGGGCCTGCTAATGCTGGGGATCGAAGAAGACTCCGCTCGCTACGGCGTTGGCACTGTAGCCGTTCGACGTAACGTCAATGGTTACATGTCCGGAAATATTCCAGATCAGGTAAGTTCCGGCGACGAAGTTGGCGCTATTGGTGATGGTGTTGGCGCTGGGAATCTTGCGGGTGTCGAGCGTGTCGCCGGAGTTCGCATCGGAAATCTCGATGGTTTCCGCTCGCGCATTGTTGTCCCAATCGAGCACGTATATGGCAACCTGGTGTGTTTGGCCATCCGTGAGATTCAGGTCGAAACTGAAGGTGCACGAGCCGCTGCTATACCACGCCGCAGCGATCTGGTGCCCCAGCGTGTCGGTTTGGAGGTCTCGGGGATCCGGCGGGACGGGATTGTTGGCCCAAAGCCAGGGCGCCGGAGAATGCTGGACCGTTAGCGTGGCGGGAATGAGGAGACTTTGTACCCCATGAGCGATGGAATATCCCTGGCTACCGTACTTACCGATCCAGGCGCCTTGCGTCGTCGTATCCGCGCTGATCCATTGGGCGGTTGCGGCGGCAACCGGCACTCCGGCTCCTCCAAAAAAGACGCCGCTGATCACGGCGTTGGGTCCGGCCGTCCCGGTGACGGTGACGGTCACGTGCCCGGTGAGGGTCCAAACCAAGTACGTTCCATTGGTGAAGTTAGAGATGCTTTCACTGTCGAGAGTGGCGCCTGAAATGGCATCCTGGATATAGACGGTTTCCGCCCGTCCCTTACTGTCCCAATCGAGCGCGTAGAAAGCGACGGAATGGGGCTTTCCATCGGCAAGGTTCAGGTCAAAGTTGACGCTGCCAACGCTGTTCCACGTGGAGGCAATTCTCAGGTCTTGCCCGGACGATCCCGTTTCCAAAGCGTTCGTGGCGGCAGCTCCGGGATTCGCATTCCAGATATAGCTCTGCCCCTGGACGGCAAAGGTCGGATCGTAGCTGGCGAGACTTTGTTGCGAATCCGCCACCGAAAATCCATCCGCTCCATACGTTCCAAGCCAGTTTCCCTGCGTGGTCGTGTCGAAGTGGAAATTCGCGGCGGAGGCGCCTGGCGTGCTAGCGGCGGCCCCTCCGAAAAAGACGCCGCTCACCACAGCATTGGGACCGGCATTCGGGGTGACGGTGATGGTGACATGCCCGGAAACATTCCAGATCAAATAGGTGCCATTGCCAAAGTCTGAGCTGCTGGTATTCGTGTTAGCGCTGGGGACATTGCGAGTATCCAGCAACGTGGGACTTCCGGGGGTGCTGGCATCCGTGATTTGAACGGTTTCCGCCCGGCCCTGCAAGTCCCAATCCAGGACGTAGAGCGCCACTTGGTGTTTATTCCCATCCGTGAAGTTGGCATCGATACTAAGACTTGTGCCGGTGTACCAAGCCGCGGCTTGTCTGTCTCCCTGGCCGTCTATCTCGAGGGCCCGCTTATCGCCGGTGCTGGAAGCCCAAGTCCAGGCCTGCGGAGTGAGAACCGCGAAAGTGCCATAACTCAGGTTGCCGTTGGTGGGATATTGGGGGCCGTTGGCGATGGCCGACCCATCGAGTCCGTATACTCCTATCCAATTACCCTGCGTCGCTTTATCGGACCCCAAAAAGGTAACAATCGAGTCCGCGGAGACGCGGGGGAAAGAGCCAGCCATACAGAGCATTAGAACGAAGGCCGCCAGGATAGAGACGGAGCGACGCACGAACCAGTTCGCAATGCGGTGAACCAAAAACAACCTCTTAGG
>CAYOOS010000627.1:0-2802 GCA_964405585.1 uncultured Acidobacteriaceae bacterium
CTGCGCTTCCACATCGGCGAGGCGTATTGCTTCCGCTTCAAACCAAATTGGCGCGTCATAACCCAACCGGGCCGCGACCAGATCTTTGATCAGTTCCTGTTGCGCGTAGATGGTGATGCACTTCCCGGTGAGCGCCTTGAAATCGATGCGATGCCCTGCACCGGCAAAACGCAACTCAATGCCATTGTGCTGCAGGCCCTCGCGATCCATCCGCGCGCCCACGCCGGATTCGCGCAAAAGCTCCACCGTACCCTGCTCCAGCACGCCGGCACGCACCCGGCTTTCGATGTGCTCGCGCGTGCGGCTTTCCAAGACAATCGATTCGATCCCCTGCAGGTGCAGCAAATGCGCGAGCGTCAACCCAGCTGGGCCAGCGCCGATAATGCCGACTTGCGTGCGAATCGTGGCCATGAACGAATCAGCCTTTCGATGAACTAGGAGAACTTCTCGATGATTTCCTGAGGGATGGGCTGGCTGACGGCCTTGCTGGGATCGCCGGCCGTGCGCACCGTCCAGACGCGCTTCTCAAAACCTTCCACGGCCAGGGTCTGCCCGCGCAAGAGCCGGTGCTGTACGGAAAAGCTACTCTTTCCCCATTGCGTTACGCATGATTCCACGTTGACCACGTCTCCAAACGACGACGGCGCGAAAAAGTTGGCACTCGCCTGGACCAGGGGGATTCCGGCAATCTGGAATCGCCGCAGCATCTCCGCTTTCGGAAAGCCCAGCGCGCGGTGAAACAGGGCATTGGTGCAAGCGTCAAAATACTCGAAGTAACGGGGGAAAAACACGATTCCGAAGGGGTCGCAGTCGCCCCATTCGATTTGGATCTCTTTGCGATTGATGAGCATGGTGTGCGCTCGCCGCCAGCGTCCAATGTGGCCCAAGGCGAGTCTAACGCACGCTCCGGGAAGAATCACCGGATTTGGTCAAGCGGTGTGTGTTTACGGTAGACTGTGGGCGAGGATAGAACGCAAGACCATGAGCATCGCTTATATTTGTGACGCCATTCGCACGCCCATCGGAAGATATGGCGGTGCGCTGGCAGCCGTGAGAACCGATGATCTCGCGGCCATTCCCATCAGGTCCCTTGTAGAGCGCAACCCGAAGGTTGACTGGGGCGCGTTGGATGACGTCGTCTACGGCTGCGCCAACCAGGCAGGCGAGGACAATCGCAATGTGGCGCGCATGGCGCTGCTCCTGGCGGGCCTGCCCAAGGAGATTTCCGGCAGCACGGTGAATCGCCTGTGCGGCTCAAGCATGGACGCTGTCGCTGTCGCTTCCCGCGCCATCAAGAGCGGCGAAGTGGATCTTATCCTCGCGGGCGGCGTGGAAAGCATGTCGCGCGCTCCGTTTGTGATGGGCAAGGCGGACGCCGCCTTTTCGCGGAACATGAAGATTGAAGACACCACGATTGGCTGGCGCTTCGTGAATCCAGCGTTGAAAGCCAAATACGGCACCGACGCCATGCCGGAAACGGCCGAAATTGTCGCGGAGGAATACCACATTGCGCGAACCGATCAGGACGCTTTCGCGTTTCGCAGCCAACAACGCACCAGCGAAGCCATGAAGGCTGGACGCCTGGCGGAAGAGATTATCAGCGTGTCCATCCCGCAAAAGAAGGGTGAATCGGTGCTCGTTAGCGTCGATGAACATCCGCGCCCGGACACAACACTCGAAGCGCTCGCAAAATTGAAAGGCATCGTGAAGCCCGACGGCACCGTCACGGCAGGCAACGCCTCGGGTGTGAACGACGGCGCGTGTGCTCTGCTTCTCGCTTCGGAAGACGCCGTTAAGCGCTATGGCCTGACGCCCAAGGTGCGCGTCCTCGCGTCTGCCGCTGCCGGCGTGGCCCCGCGAATTATGGGCATGGGGCCGGTTCCCGCGACGCGCAAAGTTCTAACTAAAGCAGGCCTGAATCTTTCGCAAATGGACGTCATTGAGTTAAACGAAGCTTTTGCCGCGCAGGCGCTCGCCGTTCTTCGCGAGCTTGCCCTTTCGGATGACGCCGCGCACGTCAATCCCAATGGCGGCGCCATCGCCATCGGTCATCCGCTCGGGGCCAGCGGCGGGCGTCTGGTGACCACGGCGCTCTATCAATTGCTGCGAACCAAGGGGCGTTACGCGCTTTGCACCATGTGCATCGGCGTCGGCCAGGGCATTGCTGTAGTTCTTGAACGAGTCTGAGAGAAACGGAGCATGATGCCGATGCTGCGATATCGCAGGCCCTCCCCCGATACTCAACCGGAGCTTCTGCATCCGCCTTACGCTTCCTCGATTAAACGCGCTCCCACGCAGCCTTTGATTCAATTGCCGCACACAATTTCTGAAACGACCGGGCCTTACTTTTCCAGAGATGTTGTTCCGCCCAAGGCCTTCGATCTCACTCGGCAGCACAAAGGTGAACCTCTAGGGGAACGCATCGCCGTCAGCGGGCGACTTCTCGATGAAGATGGCCGCCCCGTGCCACATTCGCTGGTGGAAATCTGGCAAGCCAATGCGGCCGGGCGATACCTGCACAAAGCGGATCAGCACGACGCTCCGCTCGACCCCAATTTCACTGGCATGGGGCAGACTCTTACCGACGACGAAGGCTGCTACCGGTTCGTTACCATTCGTCCCGGCGCGTATCCCTGGCGCAATCATTACAATGCCTGGCGTCCACAACACATCCATTTCTCCGTGTTCGGCCCTGCTTTCGCCACGCGCCTTGTCACGCAGATGTATTTCCCCGGTGATCCCTTGCTCGCCTTCGACCCGATCTATAACAGCGTGCCGGTGGAATCCGCGCGCAAGCGCTTG
>CAYOOS010000628.1:0-2799 GCA_964405585.1 uncultured Acidobacteriaceae bacterium
GACCTGGGATTCCGTTAGGAAGGGATTATCGAGAGCGATGGGGAGGACGTTCGCGTGGCCTTCCGTGACGAGCGCGCCGGCGACGCGCGCAGGGCCGCGGCGAGCGAGGGCAATTTTCTGGCCGAGAGGCAACTGCGGGAGGCGCGCCACGATCTGGTCTTCAGCGATGCGCTTGAGTTCCGCTGAGGCGACGGGGGAAAGCGTGAACTGGACGAGATCCATAAGGTAGATATCGCGAATCAGTCGCAACCCGACCAGACGCGGGGCGCGGGGATGGAAGAGCAGGGTGCGTTTGACGAGATAGCTCTTGAGCAGATTCTTGCGCGTGCCGACGTTTTCGAGAACATCCGTTGGGAGATCCTTTCGAGCCAGCAACAGGCAAAGCTTTTGTTCATCCAAGGCGGGATTATCGAGGAGAGCCGTAAGGACCTGGGGCGCGGGGTGAAAGAGCAGGGCGCCGAGATCGTCACCCGTGGCGGTGCGCGCGAGTTGCAGTTCGCGGTCGAACTCGGGCACGCTACTTCCTTTCCCCGGCGGGCACCAGGAAGCGGAGAGCAAGGCGCGCGGCGGATTCCGCGGGCGAGATGGCCATGGCGCCGAATTGAGCATTAGGAGCGATGGCGCGAAGGCGCTCGTCCATCTGCTGGTCAAAGAATGACGAGCGTCCAATCATGCCACCAGTTTTTGCGAGAAGGAAACTCTGATCGTGGAAGCGCAGGCGCTCCATGAGAGCAGCGACAAGAGTAGCGAGGTCGCCGGCGGCATCCTGGAGCAATTCACGGGCGGCGGGGTCGCCCTGATCGGCGGCGAGGACAATCACGGGGAAAATTCGGGGAAACACTTCATCGGGAACGCCCTGGGCAATGGATTGCACCTCGTGCCAGGTGGAGACCTCGAGTTCCCGGAGAATCAGCTTGCCAATCGCGGAGTTCACTCCGGTGCGATCGAAATCGTGAATGGCGGCGATGGCAGCGCGCCTGCCAACATCGAAGGCGCTGCCTTCATCGCCGAGAAGGGGGCCGTGTCCACCAATACGGGCGATCTGGCCGTGGGCATCGCGACCGACGGCGGCAGAACCTGTGCCTGCAATGAGAACGATGGCGGGGCCTTCGCCAGTGGCTTCAAGAGTGAGTTCGAGATCGGTGCAGACAATCACGGTTTTACCGGAGAATTCTTCTTCGAGAAGGCGCTTCATTTTTCGCTCGGCGTCGGCGTGGCCCGTGCCAGCAAGGCCTGCGCAAAGAGCGGTGACATCCGCAGGCGGGATGTTGACGGAATTGAGCGCGGAACGCGCTGCTTCACAAACGGCAGCGAGCGCGCCGCCAAATCCAACACGCATGGGATTGGAAGGACCGCTGCGACTGCGCGCGAGGACGCGAGAGGCGTCATCCATGAGGACGCACTCCGTCTTGGTGCCGCCACCATCGAAGCCGAGAACATAGCGCATAGCCAAAGCATACGCGAGGAAGGGCGTGGTTGCACAAGAGCGAGGGGTGGGGTGTTGAAAGGGTTGGGGGTGCGAAAGTGGCGCAGTGGAGAGTTGGCTTGACGGTGTTGGCGGGAGCCACTATTCTCGACTCGCTCCACAGCGCTCTCCTGTGATTTAGCACGGCTTGGTGCTCATGCACATTCATCCGTTGGATCTGGCGATTGTTGTTGCCTACTTGCTGGGAGTGACGGCGCTGGGATTGCATTTCCGGCAAGGGCAGCAGGACGCGCGCGATTATTTTCTGGGAGGACGGACGGCGCCGTGGTGGGCGCTGGCTTTTTCGATTGTGGCGACGGAAACGTCCACGCTGACGATTATCGGCACACCGGCGCTGGCGTATTCCGGAAACATGACATTTTTGCAATTGGTGTTCGGCTATTTGCTTGGGAGGGTGTTGATCACGATATTTTTTCTGCCGGGTTATTTTCGCGGGGAATATTTGACGGCGTACGCGTTGATTGAGAAGCGCTTCGGCAGCCGGATGCGCTCGGTGGCAGGAGTGACGTTTTTGGCGACGCGGACGCTGGCGGAGGGCGTGCGGGTTTCGGCGATTGCGCTGGTGGTGAGCGTGGCGCTGGGAACATCGGAACGGCTGGCAGTGTTCATCGTGATTGCGCTGACGGTGCTGTACACGTTTGAAGGCGGAATGAAGGCGGTGATCTGGACGGACGTGGCGCAGTTTTTGCTGTACTTGACGGGGAGTTTGTTCACGCTGGGATTGTTGCTGCATCGCATTCCGGGCGGATGGATGGAATTGAGCCAGGTGGCGGCGGTGAGCGGGAACAAACTGCAAGTGCTGGATTTTTCGTGGAATCTGGCGACGAAGTATACGTTCTGGTCGGGAGTAATTGGGGGCGCGTTCCTGACGATGGCGAGCCACGGAACGGACCAGACGATTGTGCAGAGATTGCTGGCGGCGCGAGATCAAAGGGACAGCCGTCGCGCGTTGCTGGCTAGCGGGGTGATTGTGCTTTTTCAGTTCACGGTTTTTTTGCTAGTGGGAGTGGCGTTGTTTGTGTTTGCGCAGCACACGCCGCTGCTGGCCGCGGGGGAACGGGTGGATCGCATACTGCCGCTATTCTTGATTCGAGAGATGCCGACGGGGCTGGCGGGGCTGATGCTGGCTTCGATACTGGCGGTGGCGATGTCCAATGCGAGCGGGTCGCTGAATTCGCTGGCGGCTTCGAGCGTGATGGATTTGGCGGCGCTGCGAGGACACGCGACCGATCCACGAAACTTTCTAAAGGTCTCGCGGCGAATGACGCTGGTGTGGGGCGGTGTGTTGATCGTTTTGGGGTTGGTGCACTGGG
>CAYOOS010000629.1:0-2791 GCA_964405585.1 uncultured Acidobacteriaceae bacterium
CGCGAGCAACGAAATTGCCATCAATTGGCAGGCCCCGCTGGTATTTTTGCTGGCGGGGACTCTTCCTTGATGGAAAGGCCGTGCGGCATCGGAGTGCTGTAAGATGACCTCATCAGGTTCTGCGCTCGCAGCCGCACTGCTTCGAGGAAAAAGTTCTCTTCGGAAACGCACGAAAAACTGACCGCGCAATCGGAGCACCTTGCGTGGCGGGCCGCACCATTCGAGGTGTACCTTGCATCTGCATTACATTGACATCGCCATCATCATCGCCTACCTCGCTCTTTCCGTCCTGATCGGCTACTGGGTTTCTCATCGCGCCTCTCGCGACATGAAAGCCTACTTCCTGGGCGGCAACGTCATGCCCTGGTATGTCCTGGGCATCTCCAACGCCTCCGGCATGTTTGATATCAGCGGCACCATGCTGCTGGTCTATTGGATGTTTGTCTACGGCGTCAAAAGCGTCTGGATTCCTTGGCTTTGGCCCACCTTCAACCAGGTTTTCCTGATGGTCTATCTCTCCACCTGGCTGCGCCGTTCCAACGTGATGACCGGCGCGGAGTGGATCCAAACGCGCTTCGGCAAAGGCCGCGGCGCGCAACTCGCCCACATTATCGTCGTCATCTACGCCTTCATCAGCATCATCGGATTCTTCACTTACGGTTTCAAAGGCATCGGCAAATTCGCCGCCACCTTCCTCCCCTGGCACTTTAGCGTCAATCAGTACGCCCTCCTCCTCATCGCCATCACCGCCCTCTACGTCATCAAGGGCGGCATGTTCAGCGTCGTCATCACCGAAGTTCTCCAGTTCTGCATCCTCTCCGTCGCCTCTTTCGCCGTCGGCATCATCGCCATGATGAAGGTCGCCCCGGGTACTCTGCAGCACTTCATCCCCGCAGGCTGGAACAACATCTTCTTTGGCTGGCATCTCAACATGGACTGGTCCAATCTGATCCCCTCGGCAAATGCCCGCATCGCCCAAGACGGCTACGGCCTCTTCGGCTTTCTCGTGATGATGCTCCTCTTCAAGGGCATCCTGATCAGCACTGCCGGCCCTGCGCCTAATTACGACATGCAGCGCATTCTCTCCTGCAAGAACCCTCGCGAAGCCTCCATGATGAGCGGCTGGGTCAACGTCGTGCTCACCTTCCCGCGCTACTTCCTCATCACCGGCCTCACCGTGTTGGCTCTTGTGTTCTTTGGGAACGAGATTCGCGGCATGGGCACAAACATGGATTTCGAGCAAATCCTCCCCTATGCGCTCAGCCGCTTTGTTCCCGCTGGCCTCCTCGGCGTGCTCATCGCCGGCCTGCTGGCTGCGTATATGTCCAACTTCGCCGCCACCGTCAACGCCGCTCCTCCTTATTTCGTCAACGATATTTACAAACGTTTCATCAATCCCCACGCTAACCCGAAGACCTACGTCCGGCTCAGCTACCTCAGCTCTTTCGTGGTCGTTCTTCTGGGTATCTTACTCGGTTGGTACGTTACCAGTGTCAATGGCGTCGTAATCTGGATCGTTACCGCTCTTTGGGGCGGCTACACGGCTGCCAACGTCTTGAAGTGGTATTGGTGGCGCTTCAACGGTTACGGCTATTTCTGGGGCATGGCCGCGGGCATTTCCGCTTCGCTCACCATTCCCACTTTGCTCACGAAAATCGCGCCCCTCCAGGCTTTTGCCCGCGCCCATTCCCTGAACCTGGAAGTTTCCGTCGGCTTCGGCATTGTCTTCCTGCTATCCCTCATCGGCTGCTTCCTCGGCACCTATTTGACCGCGCCGGAGGATGATGAAGTTCTGAAGGATTTCTACCGCCGCGTCCGTCCCTGGGGTTTCTGGGGTCCCGTCCTGAAAAAAGTCTTGCAGGAAGATCCATCGTTTCAGCGCAACAAGGATTTTCCTCGTGACATGTTCAACATCGTCGTCGGCATCGTCTGGCAGATTGCTCTCGTCGCTCTGCCCATCTACATCGTCACCTGGAGGCTGCAAGCCGCGGCCATCACTGCCGCCGTCGTCGCCATTACCTCGATTAGCCTCAAGTTCTTCTGGTACGACCACCTCAAGGATCTCGAGCACATCAACCAGTACACCGGGCCATCCGCCACCGCCCCGTGATCCTATGTGGAGTGCGGCGGCTCGCCGCCGCTTTTACGGCCTAAGCCGTCACCAATAAAACACATCCCAAACACTGAAGCCAAAACTATTAGAAGATGCTCTCGTTCAGCGTTTTCAGAACGTCAGCTTCAGCCCCAACTGAATCTGCCGCGCCCCGGTCGTGAAATCCGGCCGGATATACTCCGAAGTCGATTGTCCAAACCCCGCGCCGTCCGCGATCATGTTGTCGGGCTGATTGAATTGCACGCGGTTGAACAGGTTATAGAACTCGAATCGCAGATCCAGCTTTGTCCGTTCGCTGATACTGATTTGTTTCGTCGTCACAAAATCCGTGTTGTTGATTCCCGGCCCGCGGAATACGTTCCGCCCGATGTTCCCGGCGGATCCAAACGCCGGATCGCTGAAATACCCAACCAACGGGCCCGTCTGCGTCCGTGGAAGGCTGCTGGGTGTCACCGTTGCCGTGGGGTCGTAGTCCGGCCGCGACGCGAAACCTGTGTGTTCGGTGTCGACGTTTGTGAATACGTCGTACGGCAATCCGCTCGAAAACACGGTAATGCCGGAAACGCTCCAGCCTTCCAGCACTCTTCCCATAGCGCCGTCCGCCCACCGTTTTGTCCCTCCTCCGAATGGAAGTTGCCAAGAATAGTTCATCACCAGCCGCTGGCGCACGTCAAAATC
>CAYOOS010000630.1:0-2789 GCA_964405585.1 uncultured Acidobacteriaceae bacterium
AAAGAACTGCAAGTGTGCCCATCAAAAACTGTCTCATCAGAGGGGTGCAGTCGGACGACTTGGGAACAACTTGGGAACAAACAATGCCGATACCCTTCAAAACCGTGATGCATGACATAGGAAAATGCTAGACGAACCAACTACTTAGCGTTTCTGCTCTTGCCTCCGAAGCAAGAGGTCGGGAGTTCGAATCTCCCTGGGCGCGCCATCAGGAATTTTTCATAATAAGTGATTTAGCTGTTTTGCGTGGACCTCTCTTTGAGCCCTAAAACGGCTTGGTGTGATAAAAGCCTGATAGAAGTCCGCTGGTTCTTGACCCGGCCTTGTTGCCCAGCGGAGGCTGGAAAAGCTTAGAACAGAACAAGCAGGAAGGCGCTCTCAGCTCCCGAGACGCGTGGCGAGCGCGATCATGGAGCCGTATGAACGCAATTGCGAGCGATGACTAGCAGATCAACAACACGAGGACCGATTTTCTCGAGCGCGAGAACAAAATCCACAGCCCCTTTGGCAATGGCTTCACGGGGCATGCCAAACACAACGCTGCTGGCTTCATCCTGAGCGATCGTGACAGCGCCAGCGGTTTTCATTTCTAAGAGCCCTTGAGCGCCATCGTTGCCCATACCGGTCATGATTATTCCGATAGCGCTCGGGCCTGCCGATATAGCCGCAGAGCGAAAGAGCACATCCACGCTGGGGCGGTGGCGGGAGACCAGATCGCCGGGAACAACCTTGACCTTCAGGCCAGTGCCGCTGCGCTCGACGAAAGTGTGGAGATTGCCGGGAGCGATCAAGGCTTCACCCTGGCGCAAGGTGTCGCCGTCACGGGCTTCTTTAACTTTAATCCGGCATTCCTTGTCGAGGCGTTCGGCAAAGGCGCGGGTAAAAACTTCCGGCATGTGCTGGACGATCACAATTGGGGGACAATCTTGCGGCATGGCGCTCAGGAAAGTGCGGAGAGCCTCGGTTCCGCCAGTGGATGCACCCACGGCAATCAATTGTGGAGGGGAGTCCTGAATCTGGCGGCGGCTCCCAGGCGTTAACACAACATCCGAAGCAGGTTGCTTGGGAAGTGGAATGCGGCGACTCGGAAGGGCACGAGCCTGAGCGGCGCTCCACACAGCATCGAGCAATATCACCGCGGAATCGTTCAAAAACTCGCGAATGCCCAATTTGGGTTTCGAAATAATCTCTATTGCCCCTTCTTCGAGTGCACGAAGGGCCATCTCTGTGCCACGCGCGGCGAAACCGGAACAGATGACGACAGGAAGCGGGAATTCTTCCATGATCTTCCGCAAAAAACTCAAGCCATCCATGCGCGGCATTTCGAGATCTGTAATAACGACGTCCGGGAGGCGTTGCTGAATCTTTCGCAGGGCGATCAACGGATCGGCTGCCACGCTCACCTCGATGCGCTCATCAGAGCAAAGAATGGATTCCATTACCTGGCGAACCATGGCGGAATCGTCCACAACCAGGACATGGAGTTTTGTTGAGCGGCTGGAAATGGGCATCGTTCGGCATCTCCGACTAAAACGATGAGTTTAATCGCAATTCGAGAGCGATCGAATCTTTCTCGCGCAACGCGTAAACCGTCGGCAGGATCGGTAGCAAGCGCGAATTGACGCCACAAAGACTTTCCGCGTGCCCGCTGAAGAGCAGGCCGCTGGGCGAAAGATGCTCGAGCAAGCCCTCGACGACGCGATTTTTCGAGGCGGCGTTGAAATAGATGAGCACATTGCGGCAGAGGATGACATCAAACGCTTCGCTCATTGGATAAGGCTGGCAGTTCAGGTTGAGGGATTCAAAATCCACGAGCTGTTGAATTTCGCGCGCGACTTTCATGCAGCCCTCTTGTGAGGCTGAGCCCTTGAGCATGTACTTGCGGAGAAATTCCGGGGGAATGGCGTTGGATTTGGAGATGTCGTAAATGCCTTCACGAGCGGTAGCGAGCATGCGGCGGGAAATATCCGTCGCAAGAATCCGGGTATCCCAGCCTTCGGCTGAGGGAAACGATTTCGCCAGCATCATGGCCAATGAGTATGGTTCTTCACCGGAGGAGCACCCGGCGCTCCAGATACGAATTCTCCTGGAGCGGCGCCCGGCCTCGGCCTGACGTCGCCAGATTGGAAAAACGGATTGAGCTAGAAACGAGAAATGAACCTTCTCACGGAAGAAATGAGTTTCGTTGGTAGTGATAGCGTCGATCATCAACGCGCGTTCCTGCAACTGGTCAGGTTCGCTGACGAGCGAGTAGTACTCGGCCAGAGTATCCATACCAAGCACGCGCAGGCGGCGGGAAAGACGCCCGCAAAGGAGAGCCGTTTTAGAGTTGCCCAGCCAAATTCCGGTCTCGTCGTAGATCAGCTTTCGAAATTGGTCGAAGAGGGCGCTGGTGACCATGGGCATGGCCGGAACTTGGTTTATTGAACGAGACAGTTTCGGCGTATGGGGCGCCGAAACCACGGAGGAATAGCGGTCCGATACCTCCACGGCTAGACCTGGGGTCCCGAAGACGGGGTTTCGTGCAGCTCCGCGCTTTCGATGGAACCAGTCGCGGCAAGAAATTCGTCAGCGGAGAGCACCTTGTCAATGTCGAGAATCTGGCAAAATTTTTTGCCCATTCGCCCCATGCCACGGAGGTATTCAATCTTCACGCGAGTACCGAATGGAGGTGGTTCTTCCACGTCTTTGGCTGTGAATTCGATGACCTGGCTGACCGAATCGGCAAGCATGCCCATGGTCATGAAAACGTCGCCGGAGGCGACTTCCGCAACAACAACGCAGGTGAA
>CAYOOS010000631.1:0-2787 GCA_964405585.1 uncultured Acidobacteriaceae bacterium
CGGCGTATAGATGCGGTACTCGGACCGGCGATTCCCATCCTTGTCAAAATGCAGCAGCGTGTTATGCAAGATCATCCACAGGTCTCCATTTAACGGGTCCACGCCGAAAGCGGTCAAGATCGCCACGAAATACGGAGGAGTCTGCTTTTTTTCCTGTTTTTCGATCTCCTTGCGTGCCGCTTGCGCCTCCGGATAAGCATCCAGTCCGGTAAACTCGAAATCCAGACCAGCGAAACCCGCGCGGTCGTATTGCCGCACCAGAGCTTCGGGACGATACGTATACCCGTAATACAGCCGCCCTCGCCCATCCGTTCCCAAACGGCCCACGCTGATCGAACGGTTGATTTCCGGCCGCGATGAAAGTTCCTCTGGCTCCCCAAACTCCCGTACGATCTTGCCATTCGGCCCGAAGACGGTCACCAGGTGCTCTTCACGCAGCGTGCTGACCGCCACTTCCCCTTCGCCCAACGCGGCCACGGATACGGGCGCGTTCACAGAGATGGCGCGCAGTTGCTTGCCCTCCGGAGAGAACTCCGTAATCTGGTTGTAACCACGATCCACGACGTATACATTTCCATCCGCATCCACGTCGCAGTCTTCGCCAAAGTCAATGGCTGCCCGCACGGCCGCCGTCGCCGGAGGCGGCGCCCCGATCACCCTCAATTGCTTTTCGTTTTCGTCGAAGATCACCACGCCAACGCCCGGCGACGCCAGCAGGTAGTACTTGCCATCCTGCCCGCGCTTTATGGCCCGCAATCCCGGCCCAATGGGCTTGAATACGCGCTTGCGGGCGGTAAGGTCGTCATCCACCTGGGAAGCGACCGCGCCCAGCACACCCGCCAGGCACAATCCCGCCACAGCCGCCGCGAGTTTTCCCCTGATTCTTCGCATGGTCGTTCAGATTACAACCAGACCGCTGTGGTTGCCTCTCCCTGTTCCAGTTAATCAATGCGCAATCGCACGCGTTCAATCGAAAGCGCCCGCAGACGCCCTGCATCATTGCGCGGCCCGGCATCGTCTGTTTCGATCAACACCGCATTCATCTGGACGTCGCCCGTTGCCACTTCAAAGCGCGCGGGCAGTGCATCCAGAAACTTTTTCAGAATACCCGCCCGGTCCATGCCGATCACTCCGTCGTGCGGCCCGGTCATTCCCACGTCGGTAATGTAAGCCGTGCCATTCGGCAGGACCCGTTCATCGGCGGTAGCGACGTGCGTGTGGGTGCCCACCACCGCGGTTACCCGGCCGTCCAGGAACCAGCCTATGGCCACCTTCTCGCTGGTCGTTTCCGCGTGTATGTCCACCAGCACGAACGCAACATCCGCCGGGACCTTCGCCAGTTCGCTCTCGGCCTTGCGGAAAGGATCGTCAATCGCCGGAAGAAAAATGCGCCCTTGCAGGTTCAACACCGCAAACTTCACCCCGTTTTTCGCCGCACCCACATACAGCCCCGTTCCTGGATTCCCTTCCGGGAAATTTGCCGGCCTCAGCAACCGCGGCTGGTGCGGCATGTACTCCATGATTTCCTTGCGGTCCCAGCTATGGTTCCCGCCGGTCAGCACTTCGATGCCGTTCCCCAGCAACCCGTCCGCCAGCCGCGGCGTGATCCCGAATCCCGAAGCGGAGTTCTCCCCATTCGCAATCACCAGGTCGATCTGGCGCTGCTCCACCAGGTCCGCCAGCCGGTCATGGACAATCTGCCGCCCCGGCGACCCCACAATGTCCCCTATAAAAAGAATGCGCATGTGTTAAGGAATCCGCTCTCAATTCTAAGGTAAGCGTCCAGAAGGCCCAATCGCTTGCCACTCCGCAAAAACGCCAACTCGCACAGTTCCATTCCCTGCTCTTTACTTAAAACCAAAAACAAGCTCTACCTTCATCATCCTGGAAATTCTTTCTTTACTTAAAACTGAAAACTGACCCCACATCAGCTCTCTTGCAGTTTCTTTCTTTACTCAAAACTGAAAACTGGCTGTACCTGCATTCTCTTGCAGTTTCTTTCTTTACTTAAAACTAAAAACTAACCACTTATAACTGAAACAGAGCGGACCGCTCAGCCGTGGGCAGCTAGGCCGTGAACCTCTGAAATAAGTGGGCACCACGAGCCAACCATTAGGCTTTCCTGCCCCGCTTGCGGGTCCCCTCAGGTACCCGCCAACGGGACAGGCCGTGCACACAGGCTGTCTATCCGCAGCACCCCAGAGATTCGTTACGGTTCAAACGGCGGTCGCGTCCTCACCTGCCTCGAAGTACCGCTCCGCCCCATATTATCCTCCCTCTCCCCCCGCGCGTCCAACACGCCCGTTCCTCTCTTTCTTTTGTAGCGGCCGACTGTAGCGCAGGGAGAGTCCGCGAGCCCTGCGGCCTTTCCTCCTGGGTCTTCCCCTGTAGCTCAGGCCTTTGAGGCCTGAGGCTTTTCCGCGGGTTTGCCTTTTCTCCTGGGCTTTCCTCTTAGGTTTTCCTCCCGGGTCTTCCTCTGTAGCTCAGGCCTTCGAGGCCTGAGGCTTTTCCGCGGGTTTGCTCTCTCCTTTGTACTGGCCGGTCTCGCCTAGCGGGGCCGGTTCTTGGCTTCTCGAGCCCCTCCCCTCCCCATCTGTCATCCTGAGCGGAGCGGCCCGACTTTCTCTTCCGCGCCGAACTATGGCGCGTCGGGCTGCGCAGTCGAAGGATCTCTCCTCATCACTAAGGGGGTCAGAGCTTCAGCTCTGACATTCAGCCACCAAAAACAAACACTCCCCAAAATCCTTCTCTTCCCGGTGATTTCAACCGGCCTGGACGACTCTTCCC
>CAYOOS010000632.1:0-2781 GCA_964405585.1 uncultured Acidobacteriaceae bacterium
GACCGTGTTAATGATGTTCGCACCGGGCTGGCGGAAGATGATGACCGTAACCGAGCGCTTGCCGTTCAAGTAGCCAGCTGCACGGACGTTTTGCACAGAGTCTGTCACCTGAGCAACGTCGGATAGATGGACGGCCGCGCCGCGGCTGTACCCAACCACGAGTGGCTTGTAATCCTCGGCGTGCGAGATCTGATCGTTGGCCAGAATGTCCGCGGTCTGCGTGCCATCCGTAATTTGTCCTTTAGCCAGGTCGGCATTCTGCAAACTCAGCGCCGACTGCAAATTCGCAAGCGTGAGTCCGTAGCTGGCCAATTGTGTGGGATTTGCGTCCACGCGCACGGACGGCAACGCGCCGCCTCCGACAGTGACCTGCCCTACGCCCTGTATCTGCGACAACTTTTGCTCGATGACAGTGGAGGCTTCGTCATACAGCGTTGCGGGACCGTATTTGTCCGATGTAAGGCCGAGGATCATGATCGGTGCATCGGCGGGATTGACCTTGCGATAGGTCGGATTGCCCGGCAGGTTGGCGGGCAGATAGCTTCGCGCCGCATTGATGGCGGCCTCCACATCGCGCGCCGCCCCATCAATGTCGCGGCTAAGATCAAACTGAATGGTGACCGATGTGCTGCCGAGGCTGCTTGCGGAAGTCATCTCCGTCACGCCGGCGATATGGCCGAACTGCCGCTCGAGGGGAGTGGCGACGGACGAGGCCATGATGTTGGCACTGGCTCCGGGCAAACCTGCACCGACGGAAATCGTGGGAAAATCGACCTCCGGAAGAGGCGCGACAGGCAGCACCTCATACGCAATTCCCCCGGCGAGAGCAATTGCCACTGTTAGCAGCGTGGTAGCCACGGGGCGGCGAATAAAGGGTTCGGAGATGTTCATGCCGGACCTGCCAGTTCCGCGCCTCCGGTTTCCGGCTTGTTTAATTTCTGGCCAAAGCGCTGCGCCAGATTGTCAAAGAAGATGTAAATGACAGGTGTGGTGTAAAGCGTGAGCGCCTGGCTGAGAAGTAATCCGCCGACCATGGCAATACCCAGCGGCCTGCGCAACTCCGAACCGAAGCCCGTGCCGAGCGCCAATGGCAGTCCAGCCAGCAGCGCGGCCATGGTGGTCATCATAATAGGACGGAAACGGAGCAGGCAGGCGTCGTAAATAGCATCGGTCGCGTTCTTTCCGTGTTTTCGTTCACCCTCCAGCGCAAAGTCCACCATCATAATGCCGTTTTTCTTCACGATCCCGATCAGCAGGACGATGCCGATGATCGCCACCACGCTTAAATCCTGGTGAAAAAGAATCAACGCGAGGAAAGCTCCAACTCCAGCCGACGGTAACGTAGACAGAATCGTAATGGGATGGATGAAGCTCTCATACAAAACACCAAGCACGATGTATACCGTGACCAGCGCGGCGAGAATGAGCAACGGCTCATTGGCCAGCGAATTCGTGAAGGATGCCGCGGTGCCCTGAAAACCCGCCTGCAAGCTGGGAGGCATGTGCATGTCCTTCTGCACTTTGTCCACCGCCGTAATAGCGCTGCCAAGCGCGGCATTCTGCGCGAGATTAAAGGACACAGTGATGGCTGGAAATTGCCCCTGGTGAGTAATGGCGAGCGGCTCTGTGGTCTTCTCAAAATGAGCGAAAGCGCTCAGCGGCACGGCGCTGCTCATGGCCGAACTTGTGCCGCCGGCGGAGCCGGCTCCCTTGCTGGACGCCGATGAACTATTCGGCGTGAGCGCATTTGCAGGAGGAGCGAGGGTACTTGCTGCTGGAGTGTACAGCGCGGAAGTCGTCACAGCATTTGATCCCGCAGAAGATGATCCGGAAGACGAAAACGAGGAAGAAGCTCCCGCACCGCTGGCACCGGAGGACGCATTGGACTGAATGTAGAGGTCATTCAGTTTGTTGGGGTCCAACTGAAACTGCGGCTGACTTTCGAGCACGACGTGGTACTGATTCACCTGCGTATACATGGTGTTAATCTGCCGCTGGCCGAACGCGTCATACAGCGTGTTATCGAGGGTCGAAGGGGCAATGCCCAGCCGTGAAGCGGTGACCCGGTCGATCACGAGAGACACGGCGAGCCCGCCCAGTTGCTGGTCGGTGGCTACGTCTTCCAGTTGGGGCAACTGTTTCAGCCGATCCGTGAAGCGGTTTGTCCAATCGTTCAGTTCATCCGCATTCGCGTCTTCCAGTGCGTATTGGTATTGCGTGCGGCTCACCCGGTCATCCACGGTAATGTTCTGCACAGGTTCCATAAACAACTGGATTCCCTGTACCCGGCTCACTTTCGAGTTGAGCCTGCGGATCAGGTCGGAAGCGCTGATCTTGCGTTGAGCGAGCGGCTTTAAGTTGATCGACATCCGCCCGCTGTTCATCGTCGTATTCGTTCCATCCGCGCCGATAAAGGAAGAGACGCTTTCCACCGCCGGGTCATCCAGAACGGCCTTTGTAAGTTCAAGCTGCTTCCCTGCCATGGCCCGAGAGCTGATCGTCGGCGGCGCCTGCGATATGCCCTGGATGACGCCCGTGTCCTGAACGGGGAAAAAACCTTTGGGGATGATGATGTAAAGGGAAACCGTAAGCAGGAGTGTCGCCACGGCGACCAAGAGAGTAATCGTCTGGTAGCCCAGAACAAATTTCAACGTCCTTCCATAAAACGCGATCATGCGTTCGAAAACGCGCTCCGAGGCTCGATAAACGCTTCCCTGCTGTTCCTTGGATTTATGGCGCAGGATTCGTGCACTCATCATGGGCGTGAGAGTAAGGGAGACC
>CAYOOS010000633.1:0-2774 GCA_964405585.1 uncultured Acidobacteriaceae bacterium
CCAGGGAGATCGGAATGATCGCGGCCAGAATCTTGATCGATCACATCGAAGGACGGGTAAGCATTCCTACTCCGGCGTTGCTCAAGACACAACTTGTCGTGCGAGACTCCTGCTGTCCTCCCAAGAAAACGTGATTAATCTTCGCCGCGGTACATCAGGCGACGGGCGACGAGCGGCCTCCGCTTTGGCCGAACGGCCATGATTCGACGACCCGCGCGCGCAGGAAGTACGCGCCTAATCCCAATACTAGAAGAATGACAGCGGTACCAATGTTCTCGCGCTGCTCCGGAGTACAGGCGACATAAATCCATCCGATCAGCGCGACAATCGCCGGGACGGGATAAAACCACATGCCGTAGGGACGCTTGATTTCCTTACGAAATTTGCGGATTGCGAAAATCGCAATGATCTGCGGGATGAACTGGAAGACGATTTGAATAATCATCAGAGCCGATAGGAGCCGGCCGAGGGAAAACCAACAGAGTGGAATGGCCATTGCGTTGGTGGCGAGCAGTGAGACGGTCGGGAAGCGTCCGGTGGGATGGACGCGGCCGAACACCTTGAAAAAGTTTCCTTCGGCGCCTGCGGCGTAAAGGATGCGGGAATATCCAAGGCTGCCAGTAAAAACTCCGGCAAGCGTGGCGACAAGAATGAGGCACGTCATCAGGGAAGCGGCGCGCGAGCCGTACAATTTACCGATGAACTCGGACACCACTGCGTGAGAGACCGCGGCATCCCGCCAGGGAATCGTCCCTATGATCACCACACTCATCAACAGGTAAAGGACAGCAACGATTAACACGGAGAAAACAATGGCCCTGGGGATATTCTTGCCGGGATTCTTAACTTCACCGCCGAGGTAAGTGATGTTGTTATAACCGCCGTAGTTATACATCGCGATTAATGTAGCGCCCGCCAGCCCGTAAAAGAAAGACTTGGAGAGATGAAACGCGCCGGGCGGAAAATCAAACGCCATCTTCGTGTCGATGTGAATGAGTCCCGCTACGATTACCCAAAACATCGCCGCCAACACCACAGCCAGCATGATCACCGAGTAGCGCCCCACTTCCTTAACGGGACGATACAATAGACATGTGATGAACACACAAACGGCGGCAGCGAGGGCGCCCACTCCGGCGTGGCTCAATCGCGGCAGGAAGTAATGGGAGTATTCGGCAAAACCGACGCACGCCGCCGAGATCGCGAGCGGCGCGACGAATATCGTTTCCCACAGGAACAGGAAAGAGAAGAGATGGCCCCAGGTACGGGTGTTGAAGGCCTCGCGGAAGTAAATATACGCTCCCCCCACTCCGGGCATCGCGGCTCCCAGTTCGGCGTAGACCATACCATCGCACACGGAAAATAACGCGCCGAGAAACCAGCCGAGCACAGCCTGCGGTCCACCCATGGCAGAAAGGATCACGCCGATGGTGATGAATGGGCCCACGCCAATCATTCCCAGCATGTTGACGGAGACTGATTGCACCAAGCCCATACCGCGAACAAGTTTTTCGGAGGGTCCCGCGATCTCGGGGGGGAGTTCGGGCGAAATGTTCTGGGCCAAATCAGACGTCCCGGAAAAGCGTGAATCGAGTATCGAGGGTGGACTATAGCAGCGGGACCGGACACGGGCAAGTAGAACTGCGAATGTGCCGAAACGTTATGGCACCAGGTAGTGTGGCCCCGTTTCGTCGCGGGCGGGCCTTTTCGGGGAGTTCGCGGGCAAAATAGGTGTGGACAACGCGCGAGAGCGTGGGCTAGCCTTCGAGTGATTTTGCGATTAAATGCAAGTGAGCAGCTCAACAAGAAGAATGTGCCGCTGGCCAGGAGAGCAGCAACGCAAAATGATGCAGCCGGGGGGCGCAGCAGCCGCGTCCGAGTGCGGGATTTTCACGCGATTCGCTCTGGGCGCAGGGACATTGCTGCTGTTTATCTTCACGCTTACGTTGGGTGCGCAGCAGAATCGAGCCTCGCCGCAGACAACTTCGCCCCAAGTCTCAGAAACACTCGCTGAAGCGCAATCCGCTCTCGGGCACGGAAACGCAGACGAAGCGATACGAATTCTTTCGAGCTATCTTCAAACCCAGCCGCAGGATTCCGCCGCACGCACCTTGCTCGCACAAGCGTTTGCCAGCATCGGACAGAACCAACGCGCGGAGGAAGAGTTGCGCGGCGTTTTACAAATCGCGCCCAACGATTCAATCGCTCTGGCGGCACTCGGCCAGATTTACGAGCGGGAGGGGCGGCCGGAAAAAGCCGAGCCGCTGCTGGCGAACGCCGCGAAGATTAACCGCGACGACCCGCGGATTCGGATGGAATGGGCGGTGGTGCTGGTGCGCCTCCACCAGTACGCCGAAGCCCAAAGCGCTTTGGCCGGCTTGTCCCCACCGACGGAACGTGACCAGCGCGTCACATTCCACCGGCTGCAAGCCTCCGTTGCTCTGGGACTAGGAAACGCCCCGACCGCCGCTTCCGAAATGGAAAAAGCTCTGGCTCTGGAGCCGGCCAACCATGAACTCGCCTTGGCGACAGCCACTGCCGAACTGCAATCGAAAAATTGGCGACGCGCAGCAAGCTTGGCAGAGCCTTTATATTCCGAGACGCATAATCTCCAAGCCGGCCTGATTTCCCTGGAAGCCCAGCTGGAGACGCATTCCGATTTTCATCAAACGCTGGCGCTGCTCCGCGCAACCCAGCTGGCATCATCAAAAGCGTTAGAACTTCATCAGCGCGTCGCAGAGCTCCTGATCTCCCATCAAAAATATTCCGATTCC
>CAYOOS010000634.1:0-1456 GCA_964405585.1 uncultured Acidobacteriaceae bacterium
TTTTCATGGGCGCACTGTGACCGCTGTCAGTTTGTCGACCGACGAGCAGTATCGCGATGGATTTGGGCCGTTCACGCCGGGCTTTAAGATCATTCCCTTCGGCGATATCAAGGCTCTGCGTGAGGCGGTTACTCCCAACACGTGCGCGTTTCTGGTGGAACCGATTCAAGGCGAGGCCGGTATTGTGATTCCGCCGGCGGGTTTCTTGAAGGCAGCGGCGGAACTCTGCCGCGAGAACCGCATTCTTTTAATGACCGACGAAATTCAATCCGGCCTGGGACGCACCGGCAAGCTTTTCGCTTACATGTATGACGGAATCACGCCCGATGTGTTGATTGTCGGCAAGGCGCTGGCGGGAGGGTTCTATCCCGTCTCCGCGGTTCTCGCGTCCAAGGAAATTCTCGGCGTTTACAAGCCGGGCGATCATGGCAGCACCTTTGGCGGAAATCCGCTGGGCTGCGCGATCGCGCGGACCGCCTTACGCGTTTTGATTGAAGAAAAGATGGTGGAGCGTTCGGCAGAGCTGGGAGCTTATTTCCTGGGTCTGTTGCAGACCTTGCGACGTCCTGACCTGAAGGAAGTTCGCGGAAAAGGCTTGTGGATCGGCATTGAACTGCACAGCGCGGCGCGGCCGTATTGTGAAGCGCTGATGACAGAAGGAATTCTTTGCAAAGAAACGCACGATCGAGTCATCCGGATCGCGCCTCCATTGGTCATCACGCGGGAAGAGATTGACTGGGCTTTTGCGCGGATCAGAAAGGTAATTGAGAAACATTAGATTCCATGCCGTCGTCTCAACCGCCATGGGACTATCAGCGGAATCATAGGGGAAATTATGGCTATTACGAAGAAGGAAGCACTGGATTATCATGCGGGCGGACGCCCGGGAAAAATCGAAGTCACACCCACGAAGCCGTGCCGCACTCAGCGCGATTTGAGTTTAGCCTATACGCCGGGCGTTGCCGATCCTTGTCTGGAAATTCAGAAGAACCCGCGGGACGCATTTCGCTACACCGCGCGCGGGAACCTGGTGGCCGTGATCAGCAACGGCACCGCGGTGCTCGGACTGGGCGACATCGGCGCGCTGGCCGGAAAGCCTGTGATGGAGGGCAAAGGCGTTTTGTTCAAACGGTTTGCGGACGTGGATGTGTTTGACATTGAGGTCAACAGCCATAACCCGGATGAGGTGATTAAAGTTTGCCAGTTGTTGGAGCCGACATTTGGCGGCATCAATTTGGAAGACATCAAAGCGCCGGAATGTTTCTACATCGAAGAAACTCTGAAGAAGACGATGAAGATTCCGGTGTTTCACGACGACCAGCACGGCACGGCGATCATTTCTGGGGCAGCGCTGCTGAACGCGCTGGAGGTCGCCGGGAAAGATATTTCCAAGGTTAGAGTGGTTTTCAACGGAGCCGGGGCCTCAGGCATTGCCTGCGCAGAACACTATGTGCGC
>CAYOOS010000634.1:1466-2768 GCA_964405585.1 uncultured Acidobacteriaceae bacterium
TGCGCCTTGGGGTAAAGCGCGAAAACGTATTTCTTTGCGATACCAAAGGGCTGGTGTACGAAGGACGCACGGATGGAATGAATCCGTACAAACAGCGATTCGCCAAGAAATCCAACCTGCGCACGCTGGCTGAAGTTGTGGAAGGCGCGGACGTGCTGGTGGGATGCTCGGTAAAAGGGGCGTTCAACCAAGCCATGCTGAAATCCATGGCACCACGCCCGGTCGTATTTGCCATGGCGAACCCGGATCCGGAAATCGCCTACGAGGAAGCCAAGGCGGCACGCCAGGACCTGATCTTTGCCACGGGACGCTCCGATTATCCGAACCAGGTGAACAACGTGCTCGGCTTCCCGTTTATTTTCCGCGGAGCGCTGGACGTTCATGCGACGGCCATCAATGAAGAAATGAAGATGGCGGCGACGCACGCGCTGGCGGCGCTCGCGAAAGAAGATGTACCCGACTCGGTATGCCGGGCCTATGGTGTAGAACGTCTGCATTTTGGCCCGGACTACATTATTCCGAAGCCGTTCGACCCGCGGGTGCTGGTGTGGGAGGCTTCGACGGTCGCGCAAGCAGCCATGGAATCCGGAGTGGCGCAGGAACCGGTAGATATTGAGGAATATCGCGAACGGCTGGAAATGCGAATGAGCCGTGCTCATGAAGTGATGCGCATGATCATTCACAAAGCCCGGGCGAAACCGAAACGCGTGGTGTTCCCGGAAGGCGAAGCGGATCAGGTTTTGCGGGCCAGTCACATCCTGGTGGGCGAAGCCATTGCGCGGCCGATTCTGCTGGGCAGCGAATCGAAGATTCGTGCCCGTGCCGCCGAGCTCGACGTGTCTCTGGAAGGAATGGAGATTGTCGATCCGAACATTTCAGAATGGCGAGAGGTATACACGCAGGAACTGTATTGGTTGCGGCAACGCCGCGGCGTTACTTTAAACGAAGCGCGAAGGCTGATCGATAATCCCAACTACTTTGCTTCACTCATGGTTCACATGGGCAATGCGGATGCGCTGGTTTCCGGCATTACCCAGCATTATCCGGATACCATCCGGCCGGCGCTGCAAGTCATCCAGATGCGCGAGGGCGTGCACCGGGTGTCGGGACTGTATGTGCTGGTCACCCGCAAGGGCGATGTGTATTTTTTGGCCGATTGCGCCGTCAACATCGATCCATCCGCGGAGGACTTGGCGGAGATTGCGCTGTGCTCAGCCGAGGTGGCGCGGCGATTTGAAGTTGTTCCACGGGTTGCCATGCTGTCGTTTTCCAATTTTGGCGCCATTGATCATCCCGAATGCG
>CAYOOS010000635.1:0-2765 GCA_964405585.1 uncultured Acidobacteriaceae bacterium
AGTATTTGCAACCATGGCTCACCCACCCTCCACCCTCCCCGAGCCGGCGATCGAGTCGAGCGTGGCGCCGGACGATGCGGAAGTCAGGAAGGCTGTGACCGACTGTGCGCTGAAACAGATTCGCCAACAAATGCGGGAAGCGCTTGGGAATTCAGATTGGCCGGGGGCGCTTTCGTTGGCCAACAAGATATTGGCTGTGATGCCTAATGATGAGGAGGCTCAAAAGGCCGTGAGGCAATGCAACTTGGCCATTGGTCATAAGGAGTAAGCGAGACACTACGCTGGCACCCGCTGAAGTGCCTCGATCGTCTCGAAGAGTTCCTTGGCATCAATTGGTTTGGATACGTATCCATCCATTCCGGCTGCCAGGCACTTCTCCCGGTCTCCCTTCATGGCGTGAGCCGTGAGCGCAATGATTGGAATGTGCGCGCCCGTGACTTTTTCACCGGCCCTAATTGCCGCCGCGGCTTCAAAGCCATCCATTTCGGGCATGGATACGTCCATCACCACCAAATCGAATTCCTGCTTAGCCAGCTCCGCCAACGCCTGATGCCCGTTTTCTGCTACAACCACGGTGTGCCCGCGCTTCTCGATTAACCGCGAGGCAAGTTTTTGGTTAATCGCATTATCTTCTGCTAGCAATACGCGGAGAACTCGCCGATCCTCTTGCAATGAGTGGCGCTTGATGAACGATGGTTTATCGCCGGCCTGAGCCTTGCCCCCGAGAACTTGCAGAATGGCTTCCAATAATTGCGATTGGACAACGGGTTTCACCAGGTAGGCAGCGATGCCAAGTTCCCGGCACCTCGCGGCGTCTCCTCGTTGCCCATCGGAAGTCAGCATCATGATTGCCGTCTTGTTCATCTCCGCGTGCGTGCGCATCCTCTCCACCAGCATGAATCCATCGACTTCGGGCATGTGCGCGTCGATTAAGAGAAGTGAAAATGAAACGCCGCCACCTGCCTCCAACGCAGCAAGAGCCTCGTCAGCACCAGCGGCGAGTACGGGCTTCATCTTCCATCTCTCCAACATTCCTTTGAGAATGCGCCGATTGGTCAAATTGTCGTCAACAACAAGAACCGACAACCCTTCGGTCCGGATTGGCTCCTCCGGCTTGGAAAGAAGTGTCCGGTCCGCGATGCCAACCTGCGCGGTGAAATGAAAGCAACTTCCCTTGGCCGGTTCACTCTCGAGCCAGAGGCGGCCGCCCATGAGTGCGATGAGCCTTGAGGAAATGGTCAGCCCAAGCCCCGTTCCGCCAAACTTTCTGGCTGTCGAACCATCGGCCTGCGAGAACGCCTCGAAGATAACCTTTTGCTTTTCGGGAGGAACGCCGATGCCGGTGTCGCGCACGGAAAAGTGCAGAGTAACTCCGTCTGGCGTTACAGCTTCCAACGCGACCTCCAGGCCCACCTCTCCCTGTTTTGTGAACTTGATCGCGTTGCCCACCAGGTTGACAATGATCTGCCGCAAGCGGGTGGGGTCGGCGACCACCCATTCCGGCACTTCGGACCGTACCTCGCATGTAAGCTCGAGCTGCTTCTGGTGAGCGCGCAGGGCCAGAGGTTTCAGACCCTGATCCACGAGATCCCTTAGATTGAGGGGAACCAAATCGAGGTCGAGCTTGCCCGCTTCGATCTTAGAGAAATCCAAAATGTCGTTGATAATGTCCAGCAGGGCGTCGGCCGAGGACTTAGCAGTGCTCATATAGTCGCGCTGCTCGAACGTCAGGTCAGTGTCCAGAGCTAGTTCGACCATCCCGAGCACGCCGTTCATCGGCGTGCGGATCTCATGGCTCATATTGGCGAGGAATTCGCTCTTGGCTTGATTGGCTAACTCCGCCATTGATTTTGCGGCCTCTAATTCAGCCGTGCGATCGGTCACGCGGCGCTCCAAATCATTGTTGAGCTGGCGTATCTCCTCTTCGGCGCGGCGCCGCGCGGTGATGTCTCGCGAGTTCATCACGATGCCGCTCACCGCGGAATCGTTCAGTAAATTGCGCACGCTGGCTTCCAGAATGCCCCACGAACCGTCCTCCTGCCGGAATCGCAGCTCAATCGTGGAGCCTTTGACAGGTTGAGCCTCTTGTGTCGCTACAAGGAGTAGCTTTGCCACGTCGGCAGTGTGGACAAACTCGGAAATGTCTGCGCCCGTTAGGTCTTTTGTCGCTTGGCCTAGAACTCTTCCGCAAGAAGGGCTGCCGTAAACGATCTTGCCCGCCGGGGTCATCACCGCAATGAGGTCGGTGGAATTCTCGATCAGAGAACGAAAACGCGCTTCGCTCTGTTGCAACTCATGGTAGAGATCACGGAGCCGAGAGGAAGTGCGGTTGAACACGCTTCCCAACTCCGCCAGTTCGTCGCTCCCCTGGACCGCAACGTGGTGATCAAAATCTCCACGTGCGAGTGCCTCGGAACCCTTCATCAGCGCCGCCAGCGGATGCGCTATCTGGCGCGTAACCGAGGAGCCCATGAGGATCGCTGTGACCATCGTTGCCAGCGCGGTTAAAACCAAGGCCAGAATTGCGCGTCTCACTGCGCGGTTGATTTCTTCGATCATTTGCGAACGTTCCGTATTCACTTCCGCGTTTACTTGTTGCACCAGATCGCCGGTGCTCTCACTGATTGCTTTCACCTGTTTGCCGAACCGCAGTTGCACCGCCTGCCAATCACCCGTCCTTGCCAACGCCGACATAATATCGGCCTGGGTCACCAGTGAGACGCTGGCCCCGGAAAGCGTGTCCGCTAGAACTGCGTGCCGTTGTG
>CAYOOS010000636.1:0-2757 GCA_964405585.1 uncultured Acidobacteriaceae bacterium
ACGCAAATCACTTCCACTCGGAATTTCATGCGCGGTACCTCCCGCGCTCCATCAGGTTGGCCAACCGCTGATTAGCCTCTTTCAAGCTGAAGTGATGCGGCTCCAACGGCCCGTATTGTTCCAGCCGCTGGTCAATACTTCGTAAACCATCGTCCATTGCCTCGCGTAGAATATCCCAGCTACTGGCTGGCTGATCGGGGTGCGTCTCCACCAGAATGCCGCTGTCGCGCTGGACTTGAATCGCTTCTTCCTCACTTTCGTCGCAACATGCGATTGTCTTGCAACAAGAGTGAGGAAGAGCGGATTTACGGGTATTGGGATCGTGGGGTAATTACCTCTCTGCCCGCAACTGCGGGAAGGTGAGTAAGCTGCGCGGTATTTGATAGATAGCTGATTTGTGGAGGAGCAGCCTGCACCAAACTTGAGCCAGAGCCGTTTTTCGGCGGCGAGATCAACTGCCAATGTAAATCAAGGGCGAATATCTGGTCAGCGCACTGAGGTGTTATCCACGTTAACCAGCGGCGCGATATCGTCGCACCAGAGGGCCACCCCAGATTATTCCAATTCTAGTCCATGAGATGCTCGAAAGGAGGAGGGCAAGACACCTCGGGCAACGCCGTGGGAATTAATGGAGTCCTTCGAAGCTGGCGATTAGCTTTACTGCTCTCACTGCGGTTCGACTGTTGTGGGCAAACGTTTAATTGCGGTCACAAGTTCCTGAAAATGAGGGTCATGGCGCAGGCTTTTCAAATCGTCGTCACCGATCAAGCCGTCGACGTCTTTATAACCGCGGTTGACCGCCTCCTGAAGATATTGAAAGGCCTCGTCGGGATGGTTCGCTGCCGCTGCCACGCAGGCGAAGGAGTACCAGATTGACCAGCGATTACCCTGGCCCGCGGAATTGCCTTGCATTTCGATCACGTTGCGAAACAGCATACTCGCCTCTGTGTAGCGATGCCCGTACGCCATGGCCGTCCCCAGCCGCTGTAAAGTATCCAGGGTATCCGGATGTTGTGGGCCCAGGCTGACGCGTTGGATTTCGTAAGCAGCTCGAGCGATTTTTTCGGCTTCCAAGAATCGGCGCTCCCTATTCAGGATTTTGGCAAGATCGCACTGCGACCTCAAGGTCTGAGAATTTGCCGGTCCGAGCACTCGAGTATCCGTCGCGAGCGTCGCCCGTTGCAACTGCTTCGCTTCGAGAATACGGCCTTCCTTGAAAAGGAGCCTTGACAGGTTGTAGTTGGCCTCCAAGGTGTCGGGGTGCTCTGGTCCCATCGATTTCACGAAACTTTTCAACGCTTGCCGATATAATGCCTCAGCGTCTGTCAGCCGGGTTTCCGTGAGGAGCAGAGTCGCAAGATTTTCCCTATCCAGCGCTGTATTGTGGTGGTCCGGCCCCAGTACCCGCTCATCTTGAGCCACCAGTTCGCGGTATAGCGGCTCGGCCTCCGCCAGACGGCCTTCCACTTGGAGGGCGGATGCCAAATTGGCCATTGCCCTCAATGTTTGCGGATGATCGGGTCCCCAGGCGTGTCGACCGCCCTCGAGCGCATCACGAAACTCCCTCTCCGCATCCGTATAGCGGCCCTGATCCCAAAGCATAATGCCGAGGTGATTTATGGAGTGTAATGTTTGAGCGTTCTCAGGACTCAATTTGCGCGTCTCGATCTCGATCACCTGCCGCTCCAGCTTCTCTGCCTGGTCGTAATGCCCCTCATCGTCCAGGATGACTGCCAAGGCATCCATCGCTTCGATGGTGAGTGGCGCTTCGGGTCCGAGAGTCCGCCGCGCGAGCGGTAGCGCCTGCTGCGCCAACTTCTCCGCCTCCGGAAGGCGTCCTTCGTCATCAAGAATGCTACCGAGTTGGGTCATTGACTCCAGCGTTCGTGGGTCATCGGGTCCAAGTACATCGCGTCGAGCCTTCAGGGCGCGTTTCGCCAACTCATCGGCACGGGTATATAGTCCCAGGTTCTGGTAAGTTGTCGCCATAACCTGCATCATCTGGTATTGCACCTCCGCGTCCTTCGCCAAGCCCGTTCCCATCTCCTTCGACGCTTTGTCGAGAATCTCCCGCGCGGTCACGGTGTTTCCGCGCGCCTCAGAGGGATCCGCGACCTTGAACATGCCGGTCATGAAATCGGTGATGCGGCTGGCGCGGTCGCGCTCCCGGTTCGCGCGATCGCGCTCACGCGTGATTCGCCTCAACTCCACCGTCTGCACTCCCACAAACCCGGCCAACAACAGCGCCAATCCCGCGGCCACACTCATCGTCAAACGGTGCCGCCGTGAATACTTCCGCAAGCGGTAGCCAACGCTTGCCGGGCGCGCCAAGACAGGCTCATCATTCAGATATCTCCGAATGTCCGCCGCCAGCTCGGAAGCCGCGCCGTAACGACGGACGCGATCCTTTTCGATCGCCTTCATCGTGATCCAGTCGAGATCGCCGCGCAGCAGGGTCACGAATTGTTTGGGCGCGACGCCGCGCGCTTTCGCCCTCGCGGGTGATGTATCCCTATCCGCGTTGACCTTGGCGCTCGGGCGCGGCGGCTCTTCCTCGCGCACCTTTCGCAACAATTCATCGAGCGGTTGCTTCTGCCGCTGCTTTGTCTCAAACGGCTGGAGGCCGGTCAGCAACACATAGAGAACGACACCCAGCGAGTAGACGTCAGTGCGCGTGTCAATGTCCTGCACGGCGGGATCGGCCTGCTCCGGACTCATGTAGGCTGGTGTTCCCACCAAGTTTCCCAGGTGCGAAAG
>CAYOOS010000637.1:0-2756 GCA_964405585.1 uncultured Acidobacteriaceae bacterium
AGAGCTGATTGCCGTCGGGATCATCCACCACCAGGAGCCGGTAGCCCCACGAACCTTCCTTGACCGGAGCGTCCTTGGCCTCGAGTTCCGCGCGCAGAGCGTCCAACGCGGCGGTCGCGGCCTCGCGCGTCGCCGGTTCGACGTTCAGGGAAATGAAGATCAGCCCCTTGCCAATCTTTTCCGGCCACGTGTCGGCCAGGATGAGTGCGCAGCCCTGCCGGTCGACCTGTGCAACACGCGCTTTGCCGTCCTGCTGATAGCGCCAGGGGCTCGTGAAGCCGAGCCGGTTAACGTAAAAGCGCAGCGAGGCGTCAACGTCCGTCACGTGCAGGACGGGGCGCGCGAACCAGTTTGTCATAAGCCATATACCCTTGAATGAAGATAACTTCTTCCTGCGGCTTGAATTTTACGGCTAGCTTAGACGCAGTCAAGAGCCGCGAGACCGACGTTGTGATTGAGTTTCACGACAAGTTCCGAGAAGTTGGCAGATCGTCTATGTTCGTACTAAAGCCCAATTGTCGGGGAAGGGCATTTGCGAGGCACAACCGGGATCAAAGAGCACCAAGCGGTATTGCAAATTCCTCGTAGATCCTCTCGTATTCGATTGCTTCGCCGTGGCAGACCATGATGGGAAATCTTGCCTTTTGCAGCCATCGTGTTGCCTGCTTTTCAGTTTGTTGATTTGGGACCAAGAGCGGTATTGATTTGACGACGAGACCGTCACGCCCGATCAGCAGATAATATGCGAGATTCTTCGCGTCAACTGGAGACGATACTCGTGTTGAGTAGCTGCCGCTTGCGACGGCGTCGGGACACCAATGGAAGACAGTCGCGCCGGTTGGTGGTAGGAATGCGCTCTCGGCAAACTGGGATGCTTGCTCGACGTTCGCAACCTTCACTTCCAGAGTTTCGGGTCCCATATGGGAAAGCTGGTGTCGAGGGTACCTTTTCTGCCCAACGGCAACGAAATCGTCCAGGGTCATCTCAATGTTGGAGTTCCTTCTTGAAGCTACCTTCACTGAAACGACTGTTGACGATGCCGAGTCAAAGCACGCCTGCTTCTCGATGAACGCGGTGCCTACGCTCACACAGAATTCAGCATTGCCCCCCGGGGACGACCAGATTCTTGAAACTTGCAATTTCGATTCAGCTAGAGCTGCAAGCGGTGAGTTAAGCAGATTGCGAATACGCCAGGGTGCAAGCTCCAGAGCGGGGCCCGTACGAAGCACATATCGCTTGTCGCCACTTACTACATCGGTTTCGCCGAGCGTATCCAGCCGAAACTCCTCACGAAAGCGGTCCGGCGCAGACCACAAAAGTTCATACGTTCCGTCCGAGGTCCTCGAATATGCCTCATAGTGGATTTTGGCAACAAGGTGAAATGGCACACCCTCCACTTTTAGCATCGTCGTATCCATGGACCTTTGAATGAGAGCAGCGGCCGCCTTCCTCGACGGGAGGGATTGTGCTTGCACGGTTGTGATGACCAGGCAGGTAAGGACTGCAACAAGTGCTCTTTTCATAGGATGACTAAAGCTAGCACCGTGCGTTTAAGGCTACAACTCCTGGTAAGTTGGCTTACCGGCGAAGTCCCTCATACCACCTACCGGGGAGAGCCAGAGGATTTTCAGTACGTGAATGCTGCGACGAACCAGAGCGCAGCCAGACCGAAAGAAGCTAGCCATCCAGGGAGCCGAGCCGGACCCTTACCAATTAATGATAGAACCAAGGCGAGTATCGAAGCCAGGAATCCGAGTCCAGAGCTTTTCATCGCAAGCGAATACTTTGTGCCGCTTTCTGGCATGCCGCCCACAACCGCAACCACTATCACGACAAACACACCAATGATGGAAGCGAGTATTAGTCCGGCGAAGACCGCAACAGTTCTCCACGCGGGAGAGTCGGGGCGGGAACGCGATTTCAGCCATGCTGCCCACGCCCAAAGCAACGTAGGTGCGGGAAGGATGTAGCCAAAGAGGCCTAACACCGTAACCAAAATGCCGCCCATTCATCCTGCCTCAACGCGCCAGTATGGCGCAGAATCGAGCCACTTCTCAAGCAGCTCGGTCACAGCTCCTGATAAGTTATTGGGTAACGAGTGCGCTCTGCTTTCGTCTTTCCAGTGTGAGTGCCAGCAGAACTCCCCCGATAATGCCGAACAGGACAACATCCGTAAAATTCCGATGAACGCCGTGCTTCCAAGCTTCCACAGTCTGGATGGTCATTACCGAAGCATGGGCCAAGGCCTGGCACGCGGCGAAAATAATCAGGGAGCGGTGCGACGACGGCTTTCTGGCAGCCAGCAGCAGAAAAGGGCCGAGCGCGATAAACCAACTGAGAAACATCGGGTCGCACGCGTTTTTCATTACCAGAAGCCACTTGGAGTGCGCCAGATCGATGTAGAGCGGATAAATCATGGCGACATAAACGAGGCCCACGATTACCAAGGCGACTTGCAGCATGCGTTCGCGTTTCACGATGACCTCCTGCTACGAAAGCTAGTCCCGCGCCGGAGCTGATGAGCGGGATGTCGGGATACCCCACATGCTAAAGCGCATTCTTCGTATATCTCTTCCTACTCGCGCCGTCAATCGCAGGCCAGAGCTGTTTTGGGCGGATCGCGGGCTAACCGGAGATTATTGCGAGTCAGAAGGCTCGTTGGGACATTCTGGCTTGTCAAGTCCTGATTTGCCGGGCCGGCTCAGGCGGCCGATGCAACACCATCCAATGCGCTGATTCGGCAATGCTTCACCGGG
>CAYOOS010000638.1:0-2753 GCA_964405585.1 uncultured Acidobacteriaceae bacterium
AATGTCCTGCACGCCTGCGGCACCGTGATTGCCCTTCGTCCGGAAGACAACCTGGCTGCCGCTTCCGTTGAAATCGTCGAAGCTGCCATTGCCAGCACTCATCCTCTCGAGCACATTGCCCATCGCTGCTGTATTCCTTCGGTCGTATCTCATCACCGCATTGAACCGGCCCATAGCGCAGAGTCTGCCGAGCACGAACTGATTGGGGATATGCTGGAAGCGCAGGCTGCCCAAATCGCCACGCGCGCTGTGGATTCCACGGAATCCGCGGCCGCCAAGCAGGCCCCCGCTTCCGCCGTCGCTGCCGTTGCGGAAGCTACTTTGCGCGTGGATGCTGCCCGCATTGAAGCCGTGATGAACCTTGTCGGCGAGTTGATTATCGGCAAGTCCATGCTACATCGCACGCTCTCAGAGTTCGAAGCGAAGCACGCGCGTGATCCCGTGCGCGCCAAACTCGCGGAAGCACTCGCGTTTCAATCGCGCGTTCTCGACGAACTGCACAAATGCGTCTTGAAGATCCGCATGGTTCCCGTCGAGCAGCTTTTCCGCCGCTTTCCGCGTGTTGTTCGCGACATCGCCAAGCTTTGCGGCAAGGATATCGCCCTGGAAGTGGCCGGCGAGCACACCGATCTCGACAAGGGCATCCTCGATGCCCTGGCTGAACCGCTCACGCACGTGGTGCGCAACGCGGTTGATCATGGCATCGAGCCTTCCAGCGAGCGCCTCAGCGCAGGAAAGCCCGCTCGCGGCACCGTATTCCTCAACGCTTATCACCAAGGCACGCAGGTCGTCATCGAAGTTCGCGACGATGGCCGCGGCATTGATCTCGATCTTATCCGGGACCAGGCGGTTCGCAATGGCTTGCTCAAGGCCGAGGATGCCAAGCGCCTTGACGCGCAGGACGTTCTCAACCTCGTCTTCGAGCCCGGTTTCAGCACGGCTACCGAAGTCACCGAAGTTTCCGGACGCGGCGTTGGTATGGATGTGGTGCGCACCGTGCTCGATCGGCTGAAGGGCACCGTTCACATCGCCAGCACCAAAGGGAAGGGCACCAGCATCCAGCTCCGTGTTCCGCTGACCCTGGCCAGCATTCAGACCTTGCTGTTTCGTGTGGGTGGCCGTCTGTTTGCCGTGCCTCTTTCTTCCGTCATCGAAATCACCCGGGTGGATGAAAAGGATGTTACCCGCGTGGACCAGCGTGAAGTTCTACGGCTGCGCGAACAGATTCTCACGCTTGTGCGCCTCAGCGGCCTGAACAAGATTCACGCAGTGGATGTTCCCGACGGCAAAAAGAAAAAGAGTTTCGTGATCGTGATCGGCGTTGCGGAAAAGCGTTTTGGCTTGGTGGTGGATAGCCTTGTGGGCGAAGAAGAGTTGGTCATCAAGGCCCTGCCCGGCGAAATCGTCGCCAGCGATCTGGTCAGCGGCGCTTCAATTCTCGGCGACGGCACGGTTGTCCTGATTTTGAACGTGCCCGCCATTCTTTCACGCCTGTCTCGCTCGTTGCCCCTGGGGGCCATCGCATGAAGGATCGCGTCCGAGTCCTGGTGGTCGATGATTCCGCGCTGATGCGGAAGTTGATCCCCCTTATTCTTGAGCGCGACCCTGACATTGAGGTCGTCGGCACCGCCATGGACGGCGCTTTTGCCTTGCGCAAAATCGCCGAACTCCATCCCGATGTCGTGACTCTTGACCTCGAAATGCCTCGCATGGACGGCATCGAAACCCTGCGCATGATTATGCGCAACGCTCCGCTTCCCGTCATTGTCTTCAGCACGCACTCGAAGGAAGGCGCCTATTCGACGTTCAAGGCGCTGGCTCTTGGCGCCATCGATTTCGTCGCCAAGCCCAAGGAAGCAGCGGCTGGACATCTGGACCCCATCGCTTACCAGCTTATCGAGAAGATTAAGGTGGCCAAGCGTGCCGGAGGCCGCAAAGCGCTTCCCAAGCCTCAGGTTGAGGATGTCACGCCTGCAAAGAAACGCACACACGTCGCGCTCCCGCCCAATCGCGTCATCGCTATCGGCATTTCCACCGGCGGGCCCAACGCGCTGCAGTATGTGCTCTCGCAGATTCCCGGCGATTTTCCCGCGACATTCGTCGTGGTCCAGCATATGCCCGAGGGGTTTACGGACATGTTTGCCCGGCGCCTGGATGAATGCTGCGCGCTGGAAGTCCACGAAGCCAAGTCGGGCGACCTGCTTGTTGCCGG
This sequence comes from uncultured Acidobacteriaceae bacterium, assembly GCA_964405585.1. Taxonomy (GTDB): domain Bacteria; phylum Acidobacteriota; class Terriglobia; order Acidiferrales; family UBA7541; genus Acidiferrum. Next base: position 2,213 of record CAYOOS010000638.1, read on the forward strand.
CCGCGTTCTGATCTGCCCCGGCAATCGCCACATCATGGTGCGGCGCATGCCGCGCGGCGAAATGGCGGTGCTTTCCGATAGCCCGCCCATTAACGGCCATCGTCCTTCCGCGGATGTGCTGTTTCACTCCGTGGCCCAGGAATTTGCGCTGACCGCTGTAGGCATCCTGATGACCGGCATGGGCGAAGATGGCGCTGAAGGTCTTGGAGCGATCAAAGCCGCGGGCGGCCATACCATCGCCCAGAGTGAAGAGACCTGCGTTGTCCCTGGGATGCCGCGCGCTGCCATTCTGAAGGGCTATGCCAACAAAATTGTGCCGCTGGATAATCTCGGCGCCTATCTGCTCAACCAGTACGGCGGCGAACGCGGCAATTCCGATAGAACCGACGCGCATGAGAAGGCCGAGAAAACGGATAAGAACGAGAGGACACCAGTTTCGACGCCGCGTGCCTGACCGGCCACGGCGCCAAAGGAGAAGGTTATGCAACAGTTTCAACCCTTACTTCGCAAAGACCAGCAGCCGGTCCGCTATCTGGTCGTG
>CAYOOS010000639.1:0-2752 GCA_964405585.1 uncultured Acidobacteriaceae bacterium
GTGGGCATCAGCCGCGGCATTCCTCTCTCAAATACCAACCAGCTCTGGGGACTTCTGTGGGGGATTCTCGTTTTTGGTGAATTGCATGGCAAGAGCCACACCACCTATCTGGAAGTAATCGGTGGCTCGCTGCTGATGATGCTGGGTGTAGGCGCCATCGCACTCTCTTCCGCCACCGGCAAAGAGCAGCAGCACTGGAAAGAAGCCGCCGAGCGCGAAGGCCAACGCTACGGCATTGCGGCCGATTATGTCGCCGCTCGCTTTGAAGGCCGCCAGGCCGCCGGCGAATCTCTGCCTAGCCGAAGCATGCTGGACTGGCTGCTGGTGGCCGCCGCCTCCGCCGTGCTTCTAGTGTTTGCCGCAATGGCCCGCGTCCCGCAATTCTCTTTTCATTGGACGCCCGCCCTCGTCCTGACAGCCACGCTCCTTCTGCTCCTTTTCCTTTGTGGTCGTAAGCTTTGGCGCACCACGCGCTTCAACTGATAGACTTTCTTCTAAAATCTGGTGCGCCTGGACGGCTCCCGGGAGGGCACGGCTTCAGCCGTGCCGAGAAGCTAAGGAAAGGCAGGGGTTTTAACCCCTGAGGTGGGCAAGTTGGTCGCGCGTATCATTTGTGAGATGAGCTCAATACAATGACGAAGCTTCCAAAAGTGGACCTGGTCGGTGTTGGCCTCAACGCCACCGATACCCTCATCCCCGTTCCCCATTTTCCCCAGAGTGGCTCAAAGCTACAGGTCGATTCCGCCAATGTTTTGCTAGGCGGCCAGGTGGCTACGGCAACGGCCGCCTGCCAGCAGTGGGGCTTGCGCACGCGCTATGTCGGCAAGGTTGGCGACGATCACGCCGCATCGCTTCACCGCGCCGAATTCCAGCGCCTCGGCGTGGAAGCGCACCTGTTCACCGCGCCAGCAGCCCCCAGCCTCCAGTCCTTCATCCTGGTTGATCCCACAGGCGAACGCACCGTGCTTTGCAAGCGCGACTCGCGCCTAACTCTTCTGCCGGAAGAACTCGACCGCGAGTGGATTGTAAATGCGCGCGTTCTGCACCTCGATGGCTACGACACCGCCGCCGCTGCCCTCGCCGCTCAATGGGCCCGCGCCGCGGGAATTCCTGTCGTCGCGGATCTTGACGATCTTTATCGAGGCTATGAAACTCTCTTGCCCAATGTCGATTTCCTGATTGCCAGTCGCGATATCCCTGCTCGCCTCACTGGCGAGCCCGATCTTCGACTTTCGCTCCCCCAAGTCCATCGCCGCTACTCGTGCCGCCTCACTGCGGCAACACTCGGCCATGAAGGCGTTCTAGCTTGGGATGGCGAGCGCCTCCACTACGCCCCCGCCTACCGCGTTGATGCGGTGGACACCACCGGCGCGGGCGACATCTTTCATGCAGGTTTCATCTACGGGTTTCTGCAGGGCTGGCCCTTGCAGCGCCAGTTGGAGTTCGCCTGCGCCGCCGCCGCTCTGAATTGCACCGCCATCGGCGCCCGCGGCGGCATCCAGTCAGTGGAAGCAATCGAAGCCTTCATGACCAACGCCCCCAAACACCCAGCGGTCTTCCAGGACGCAATGTAGTAGGGGCGCAGCCCGCCTGTGGCGGGCGCCCCGAGTCCGCACAATCGCCTGATCTTGATTCTTTATTGCGACGCGGCCGCCGCCAAACCGTCAATCACCGCAATGTTCGCCACCAAATCCGCCGGCAGATTGTGCCGCTCCTGCAAGTAAGCAGTCGCATTGTAGGAAATCCAAACTTTTCCGCCCGTATCCTCCGCCACAAGAATCTTCAGCGGCAAATCCAGCGCAACGCTCGGCGAAGCCACCATCAGCGGCGTCCCACCCTTGGGATTGCCGAAGATCAGCAGCTTCGTGTCGGGCATTTTCAATCCCGCCCGTTCCGCCTCACCGCTGTGATCCACCACGGCAAATAATTTCACGTTCTTCGCTTGCAGCATGCTTTCCAGCTTCGCCACCGTTTCCGCCACCGAATGTTGGCTGGCGATCCGCACGATGCCGTTTCCTGGAATTGCGGTCATGGAGGTCTCCTGAGGCGTGATCGAATGAAGCGCCGAACCATGGCGCGTGGAGACCAGATAATAACTCATCGCCAGCCCTAGCAGCGCCAAAAATATGGCCACGGTCACAGCCAGCGTTGAAGCGTTGCCGAACGAGCGCTCGCCCTTCCTCATCATCTCGAGCAGTCGCAAATATCGCACCAGCGATAGAAAAGACACCAGCACGCCCAGCAGAATCAATAGCGTCCCAAACCAGAGCGAGACTCCGTAGGACGCAGTGTGCAAGTCCGGCCGTAACAGATTAATTTGCTGCAGGAACAACCCAAATCGCGCCAGCACAAATCCCAGCGCCATCAGCGCCAGCCCCGTGCGGATCCAAGCCAGAAAGGTGCGCTCCGCCGCCAGGAAATCCCGCGCGCTCGCTTGCATTTCTTCCGGCCTGTCCATGGCATCTCCTGTTGAGCGCCACGGCTATTCGTTGCGTGACGTCGCTTCAGGGGAGAATTTTTACCATCACCACTGCGTGCGAGGCAACCTTGGCCTTGAAGCTCCCCGTGAACGCTCCCAGTTCCTTGTGCGCCCAAAGATCGCGCACCTTGGCGGAAATGTGATTGGGATACCCGATCTCGTCCCAATTCACGCTGATATCCACATCCGCCTGCCCACGGTTCAGCAGAATCACCGCCCGGCTTCCGTCCGCCAAAGACTTTACCCAAACCTCGCTATCACCATCCTTCCGCA
>CAYOOS010000640.1:0-2751 GCA_964405585.1 uncultured Acidobacteriaceae bacterium
CATAAGCTGTGTGCGGCTGGCGTTGGTCACGTCGGTCAGGTGAACGCCGCCTTCAGGTCCACCGGTCAAGCGCCACACAAGATAAGCGTCAACTGTACCGCAGAGGAGTTCGCCTGCTTCGGCTTGCGCGCGCGCATCGCGGACATTTTCCAGAATCCACCGTATTTTCAGCCCGCTGAAATAAGTGGAAAGTGGCAGCCCCGTCTTCGCGCGGAACAGGTCGGTGCCGCCGGTCTTGGCGAATTCAGCAACCATGCCATCCACCCGCGTGTCTTGCCACACAATCGCGTTGTACACCGGCTGCCCTGTTTTTTTCTGCCAAACGATGGTGGTCTCGCGCTGGTTGGTGATGCCGATGGCTGCCAGGTCGCTCGGCGCCAGGAGTTTCTGCTCCATCGCCAGGCGAATCACACTCTTCGTACGTCGCCAGATTTCCTCGGGATCGTGCTCCACCCAGCCCGCCGCGGGATAAATTTGCTCGTGCTCCTCCTGGGCTTGCGCGACGATGCGCCCGCCTTGGTCAAACACAATAAACCGCGTGCTGGTGGTGCCCTGATCGATTGCGCCTAGATAAGACGGCATGGACACTCCCTAATTCCCGACAAAAACAAAGCTAACTTGCTTTGGCGTGACGGCAAGCGGTTCTACATTGTGCTACATGGCCAGAAAACGTACCAGCAAGCCAGCCAGCGCGCCTCCAACAAGCGGGCCGAAAACGGGGATGGGCGCGTAACTCCAGTCTGATGCGCCTTTCCCCGCAATCGGCAGCAGGGCATGCGCGATGCGCGGGCCAAGGTCGCGCGCGGGATTGATGGCGTAGCCTGTGGTGCTGCCCAGAGAAAGCCCGATGCCCCACACGAGGCTACCGACAAGGTACGGTCCGAGCCCCGCGGCGGGTCCAGCGGCAGCCACATTTTTCGAGAAGATGGCGCTGACAATAAACACCAGTACGAATGTGCCGATGGCTTCACTCAAAAAGTTCGCAGGCGCATTGCGAATCGCGGGAGTCGTGGAGAATACAGCAAGCTTTGTAGGAGCGTCGGGTGTTTCCCGCCAGTGCGGGAAGAAGTGCAACCATACTATCGTTGCGCCAAGGAACGCGCCGCAAAGTTGTGCGGCAAAGAATGGCAGAACCAGCGAAAAATCGTGGGTTCTGAGGGCGAATCCAAGAGTTATCGCTGGATTGATGTGTGCCCCGGGACTGCCGCAAGCGATAGCCGTGAATACCCCGCACATGACCGCCAAAGCCCATCCGGTGGTAATGACCAGCCATCCCGCGTTCTCGGATTTAGTTTTGCGAAGTTGCACGCTGGCAACGACGCCGTCGCCAAGCAGAACCAGTACAAGAGTGCCCATGAATTCTCCGAACCAGGGTGTGAGCATGTGCAGTGTCTCCCGATGAAGTGCAGAAATTAAGCTGGAGCGAGGAACCTATGACCATACGACAATTGTGTATTCGGCTTCGATTGTCATTGGCCCTTGGATGTGCCGGAGCCCTTGTGTTCGGCGAACCGAATCTTGATCTCTTGATGAATTGGCGACGTTGTGCTTCCAGCCGCAAGACGAACCCGCAGGAAGCCGCTGTTTCCTTCCCGCATCAACTCCGCGCCTTCTACCGACGCAATCTGCGCAGGATTCCACAAAGTGAGATCGTAACTGCTTCCCACAACTCCAGAAATGTTCAAGGTCAACAGATCGTGAGAAGCGGACCATGCCTCCGAAAGAATGCGCAGCCCTTGGCTTTCGCTTCCCAATGGCGGCAAATTAGGGGCATATGTGAAGCCAAAATCATCTTGAAGCCGGATGCGAATCGTGTTCGTCTCCGCGGCGAGCGTTGCCTGTGTGATCACATGTTGGTCAGCGGAACTGGCCACCACATGGAATGCCAGCGGCCGCCCATTGCATTCGACTCCCAAAATCTTGGCGCGAAGACTGACGGCAGGCTCAAAATTGAATGTCGGGGTGGCGCTGCCGGATTTCTTCACCTGCAGCGTGAGCTCATTCGCCGTCTTGCTGACGTGTAGATCAAAGCTGGAAGTGCCGAGCGGCACATTCTTCACCGCATACGCTGTCCAGTCGGCAGGCCCGTGCGGCGCAAACGCAAGCGTGTTGCCCGGAACGTCAGCATCCAGCCCAAACATTCCACGCAGAAAGGGACTCACAATCATCGCCGCGGACCAGATCTGATCAGGCGAGCTTGTGGAAAGGCCCTGATAATACGAACCGGAAAGAACTTCCGTGACGTGGCCCAGCGAGCCATCCAGTGCGAGAAGGGAATTGGCGCGGAGGTTCGCGTAACCGGGCTGCGGGCGGTGATACCGGTATTCGCCCACGGAAGCCCATCCCGTGAAAAGCGGCCACACTGAGCCGAAGTGGTAGCCCTGCGCGCTGTAAATCGGCGAGTGATTCGAGAGGATGCGCATGCCCCAGTCGGTCTGATGATCGAGATCCGCGAGTTGCGTGATGGTGGTATTGGAACGCGAATCGTCCACCAGACCAAACCACATGGGGACGGTGGTGAGGACGCTGAGTTCCTCGATGCGATGATTGTCCTTGTCCAGTGCAAAGGCGAAGTAGTTTTTGTCCGCGCTCCAGAAGACATCGTTCAGCTTCGTGCGTTGCGCCGTGAACTCCTCCCGAAGTTCTCGCGCAACGTCGGCCTTGCCGAGGAGGCTTGCCAGATTGGCGAGGCTGCGCAGCGACTCCGCGCCGAGGCCGCTCTGATAAAACTCCGTCTTGACCGGCAGGAGC
>CAYOOS010000641.1:0-2749 GCA_964405585.1 uncultured Acidobacteriaceae bacterium
AGTTGGGGCAGCAGAAAACAAAGCGTCCGCTATCGGCGGCCAAGCCTCGGCCATACACCTGGCGGGCTGGACAGCCTCCGAAATGTTGATTCGCAAGAATGCGGGGATGGTGGTGGACTGGCCGGCAATTGAGACACAGTCATTCGACTTCTCGACCTTTTCCAGAAAAGAAAAATCCTTCGCCGACGCGAAGAAGGAATACGACAAGGCCGTGGACCAGCTTGCCAACTTTATCGAGCAGTCAGGCCACTACGCACAGGTCGCGGAAATCAAGGGAGCGGTCTACGATCGCGACGTCAAGCTGGAGGCCATGATTCCCGTGGTGCGCGGAGAGATGCCGGTGCTGATCTTTGCCGACAAGGCACGCGACATCCGCAACGCCGTCGAGTTTTGCGAGAAACAGAAACTGAAAATGATTCTGGCGGGCGGCGGCGAAGCGTGGAAGGTGAAAGACCTTCTGCGCTCGAAAAACGTGCCGGTGATTCTACGGCCGACTTTGGAATATCCTCTGGAAGAAGACGACGCGTACGACCGCCTGATGACGCAGCCCGCGGAACTCCTAGCGGCGGGTGTCAAGATCGCATTCGGGAGCTTTGACAACAGCTCTTCCAGGCGCCTGGGGCAGCAGGCCGCCAATGCGGTTTCCCACGGCCTGGCGTATGAGGATGGGCTGAAGGCGGTGACGTTGTACCCCGCGCAAATCCTGGGCCTGGACGGCGAGTTGGGCACCGTGGAGACGGGGAAAACGGCCAACCTGATTGTGACTAACGGTGACCCGTTGGAGCTGACAACCGAGGTGCGCTATCTGTTCGTCAAGGGGCAGCTTACGTCTACGGATAACAAGCAAAAGGATTTATACGAAAAATATCTGAATCGCCCGCCAGCGGCGAAGTAAGAACTTTCGCCAGTAGCAGCTCGCAGCCGGGCAGAGGGTGACTACATCTGCGCGCAAGGCGTCCAACCCCGCGAGCAACTTTTTCCGCGGTACTGCGTATCTACTCAAGGACACCATGCGCCCACTTGCTCGTATTGTCTCCACCTTCACTTTTCTCAGCCTCGCCGCGGCCGGAACTGTGCTTGCGCAGGACGCCAACAAGATCATTGAACAGTATTTGAAGGCGGCTGGCGGAAGCAAAGCCATCGCGCGGATGCAGACGCTGGCCATGGATGGCGCCTTCAGCAGTGGGCCAGAAGAGAAACCCGGCACGTACACCTTTCGGGCGAAACAGCCCAACCGCTACTACACCGAGATTCAAATCGACGGCAAACCGCTGATCGAGTCTTACAACGGCAAATCCGCCTGGCACCAGACCGAATCGGGTGAGATCGGCACACTATTGGGGCCGCAGGCGCTGGAGATGGAAGCGGCGGCGGAGTATTACAACACCCGCTTGGAAGCGCTCGCAAAGAAAAAGATCGGTGCGGCGTTTCAGGGGCATGCGCAGGTCCGCGGCCGCGACGCGCTAAAGGTGCAGCTCACTTATCCCACCGGAGTGCAGTGGGAAGTTTATTTTGATCCGCAAACCCATCTGATTGTGGAAGAGAAGGCCACGATCGCGGGGATTCCACGGGACATCTATTATGACGATTACCGGAATGTGGACGGCGTGAAGCTGCCATACAAGCTGGAAGTGCACCGGGGAAATGATACGTACAAGGTGACCGTGACGCGCGCAGCCGTGAATGAAACGGTGGGCGAGCGCGTCTTCGATTTCCCCAAGAAGTCGCAGGTGCAGTTGCCCGACCTGAAAAAACTGTTCGAGGAAATCGACGCGAATCAGAAGCAGATCGACAAACTCAAGGAAAACTACGCCGGCACAAACGTCGAGGAAGAGACCGAGTTCGACAAGACCGGCAAAGTCACCAGGAAGGAAGCAAAGGAATACACCTTTTTCTACTTGAACGGCGACGAAGTTTCGACCCTCGTAAAGAAAGACGGGAAACCGCTTAGCGACGACGAGCAGAAAAAGGAAAACGAAAAGACCCAGAAGCACATCGAAGAGGTCCAAAAGCACGAAAAGAAGAAGGAAGCGAAAGAAGAGAAGGCCAAGGAAGAAGGGAAAGAAGAAAAGGATAACGACGATCCCGGCATCGAAGTATTCTTACGCGTCTCCCAGTTCGTGAACCCGCGCAGGGAACGCTTCCGCGGCCAGGACGTGCTGGTCTTCGATTTTGAACCGAATCCGGAATACAAACCCAAAAACATGGAAGAGAAAGTGGTGAAGGAGCTCGCCGGCGTCGTCTGGGTGGACGAGAGGGCGCACGACGTGGCGCGGCTCGAAGCGTATTTTGTCGGCGACGTGAAAATTGGCGGAGGGTTGCTGGCCAATCTGCAGAAGGGCACGAGCTTTGCATTCGAGCAGGCCTACGTGAACAACGAAGTCTGGCTGCCCACCTACGTAGAGGCACACGTTGGAGTACGCGTCCTGCTGGTGAAGGGATTCAAGATCAATGTGACTAACCGATATTCCGACTATAAGCGCTTCAACGTGGAGACGCTGAGCACCATCAACAAGCCGAAAGCGGCGGCCGACAGCGCCGCGCAGCCCTGAGGAAGCACACTCCTTCCTAAACTCTGCCAAAAGGAATTCGAGTCTAAACGGTGGGGGCTCGGCTGAGGACTTCGCGGACTTTTTCCACAAGCACCGCCGGCGAGAATGGCTTTTGCAGAAAGGCCAGGCCCTGCTCCAACATACCACCCGTGGTAATGACGTTTTCGGTGTAGCCGGACATGAAAAGCACGCGGATG
>CAYOOS010000642.1:0-2743 GCA_964405585.1 uncultured Acidobacteriaceae bacterium
AGTGGTTAATGCAATGACCACGGCGCTCATCTGCGGGTGAATGTTGCAGAAGATGTAGGAAATGCCGGGCTTATCGAACAGCACATTGCGCGTGCTTCCCGCTTCGTATAAACCCAGATCGAAGCGCTTGCCTTCGAACAGGGAGAACACGTTGTGAAAGAACGGATCGCGGTTGGGAAACTCCACCTGCGTCCCCACGGGAACGACCAGAACATGGGGATCGAAGCTCTTGTTCTTCTGCACCAGCCGCGGATGCACCGGCGCTGGCGATGGCAGCGGCGAACCCTCCCCAGGCGTAAGCCAGAGCACCACATTGCTCGGGTCGGGCATCTTCCTTCCGCTGCCCGCGAACTTAACCGTCGCGGTAACATCCACCTGCGCACACATCCAACCGCAACTGAGCAAGATCAGAAGCGGCCAGAGCCGGCGAAGGAGAATGGTTTTCATCTCAGAATAGAATACCCATCATGAGATTAACCTGCTGACCACTATTGCTGCCGCTGTCCAGTTGAAAGGTTCTCAGATGCCGGTACTCGCCGGACAGCAACAGGTTCGAGCGCGGCCGGAAAATGATGTTCCCCAGCGCGCTGCGGTTTTGCACATACAGCGGGCCTACATATTCCTGACTTGCGGCTGCGGCCCGGGCTTCTGACGCAGTCGGATCATCGGTCCCATAGCCGGCATTGAACTCCAGTTTTGCAGTGGCCCGGAGTTTCAACTGCGACCACCCGCCAACTGAATCTTGCCCACGGATCGGCGTAGTAGCGTAACTCGGGTTCCCATCGTACACGATGCTGCGGCCAAAGGATCCGTCCAGCCCGCCCAGTGCGCGCCCGCGATAGAACTCACCGGAAAGCGATAGCCGCTGCAACAACGGAATCTGCCAATCTAAGAGGCCGGCCCATGAATCCACATGCTGTCCGCTCCACTCCTGCCGGCCATAATAGCCCGCTGTGCCAATGGTCAGGGGATGATCATACAGGTTTCGAGTCCATGAGGTACGCACCGCGAAAGCCGGTTGCCCGGAACTTTCCCCTGGCCCCGGAGAGCGGAAATACGGGTCGCTGGGAAATTCACCGGCGAGATTGTCGAGAATCCCTGCTTGAATTGCGATGGATTGCGAATCCGGAAGCTCGAAGCGATGTTCCACGCGGACTTGCGGAGTCCACGCCCACAGATTTCCGGCATAGTTGAAACCGGGCACGATCAGCGACGCGTAGGTGGTCGGCGTAAGCGGAGAAATGAACAGATCGTCCTGTCCGGCAACGATGGAAGTGTCTTTCCAGTCCATCCGCACGCTGGCCGTGCGCAGGCGGAAAATGCCGGAGTTCACGCCATCCCAGGTGTTCGGAAAGCCGCCGCCAAAATCTGCCTGAATGTTCCCGGAAGTTCTCGCCCCGGCAACCGTCGGACCAAACACTTCCAGGCCAATCTCTGATTGACGCATGGTAGCGCCGAAGTCTCCGTTCCCCTGGTTCGGGCCGATGACATAACTGGGCACATCTTGATTGTCAGTGGTTCCGCGGTTGCTGAACAGGTTAAACAACGCAATGCCGGAAAGCCGCACCCGGTATTTCGATGCGCTCTCAACCTTGGTGTGGTACTGGTCTTCCAGCTTGCTGTTCAGCAGTTGCATGGTCTCCTGCAATGCGGAAACGGAAGATTCCTGCGGTTCGCCTTGCGCGGATGATGCCTGCATGTCCGCGCTGGCGCCAGACAACGCTGGAGCAGAAGCCCCGTACGACATTGCGGTCGCGGCAGAGGTGGACTGTTCTCCGCCCGATGTTTGCAGTTGCTTGCGCAATTCACGATTCTCGGCGCGGTAATTGGCCACTTCCTGTTGCATTTGTCCCATAGCGCCGCGCAGTTCGCGAACCTGCTGCCGAAGCTCCTGGATGGCCGCGGTGTTCGCGTCATTGGATTGCGAAGAAGGCGCGGGAGAATCTTGCGCCTTCAGAAAAACCGAACCAATCAGTAGAAGCAGTCCCGCCACCAGGTTGCGACTGCACAATCCTTTCCGTGGTCTCACAAAGCGCCTCCTATGGAAATGCGGAAGTAGCCAACCCGATCTTGCCAACGTAAAGAAGTCGACTCGAATCGTGATCAAGAATGACTTGTATTCTATGCCGATGGATCGGGTTTGGCGCGTACCAGCGGCGGCAGCGCGGGTTTGCCATCCGCTGCGGAAGCGGTGCTGGAGCTGAGAGGTAATGTAATCAGAAAAACGGTTCCGCGCTCCGAGGTGCTTTCCACCACAATCTCACCGCCGTGGTCCTGGATGATCTTGTGCACCACTGTCAGCCCGAGTCCGGTGCCATTCTCTTTGCCGTAACTGACAAAAGGTTCGAACAGGTTTTGGCGAATGGATTCCGGAACGCCGCGCCCATTATCGCGTAAGCGGATTTGCACGCCGTTAGGGATCTCGCGCAATTCAATTTCGACTTTCCCTTCATCTCCCGGTATGGCTTCGCAGGCGTTCAGCAGCAAATTGTAAAACACTCGTTCCAGTTTTCTGGAGTCGAACCATCCCTGAGCGTTTCCTTCCTGCGGGACAAAGATTTTGATGGGATGATAATGGGGATGCGAGCGGACAGCCGTCACCACACGGTCAATGGTGTCTTTGACATTGCCGAAGCTTGGGCGCAGCGCTTCGCGCGTGCGGGAAAACTCCAGCAGGGAATCAATCAGTTCGGTCATTTGATTGACCGCAACCCGCACTTCCTGATACAGCTCTTCGCGCTGC